>DATFCK010000047.1:0-4119 GCA_035253185.1 Chthoniobacterales bacterium
AAGCGCTGATCTCGCAAATGCGGAAGGCGTCACACAAGTAGGCGAGATCCCTCGACTACGCTCGAAATGACAACCGTTGGGTGCTTTGCAGATTCAACGTAAAGGTCATCATCTGTCTGGCGCAGCTAAGCCATGACAAATAGACCGCCGCTGCAATTAATAAATCTCCACTGGCGAACGTTTGCCGTCTTCGACGCTGCGCTCGGCTGCTGCTTCGGCGCCGAGCGTGGCCACTCGGAGATCCCAAATTTCCTGGTTTAAAGCGGCCAACGTTTCGTCCGAGAATGCATCGGGTGGGATAAGATTCTGTTTGAACTTCGCGACACTCTCCGCGGCTCGCTCGACCTGCGATGAAGGCAGTGCCGAAAGGATTCGATGCGCGTTTTCGATCTCGTTAGTGCGATGGCAAATCATCGCCCAATCGTTCCCCGCTTCGAAGGCTAAACGCAGGGTGTCCTCAAGTGAATATTCGTTAAGAATCGCGCCCATATCGAGGTCGTCGGTCATAATTAGACCGTCATATCCAAGCTCGCCTCGCAGGAGATCGGTAATGACGCGTCGCGAAAGAGACGCGGGCGTTTTGTTCGCATCAAAACAGGGATACCAACCATGACAGATCATCATGCTATCGACCCTGTCCGCGGTGGATCCGTTACCGCAGAATGCGCGGAACACTGCGAGTTCCTCGGTTTCAAGTTGTTGCCAGCTCCGATCGATCCTCGGCAGTTCGTGATGCGCGTCCAGTGTAGCCGCCGAATAACCGGGAAAATGTTTACCGCAGCTGTTTACTCCCTGATCGCGCATCGCCGCGTTGAATGCGGCCGCGTTTCTTATTACCTGATCAACCGTCTTGCCATAACACCGGCCGCGCAGCGAATTGTCCGCCTGGTCATCGAACGAAATGTCGAGGACTGGACACAAATCGAGATTGAAGCCGAACAATCGCAACAAGCGCCCGGTGATATCGCCGTGCTGACGGATCAGATTAATGTCATCCTTATCGCGCAATTGTTGGGCGTTAGGCGGTTCATGGCCGATCAAACGCAACCGGGATACACGTCCCCCTTCCTGATCAATGGTGATGACCGGTTCGATCTCGCTGACATCGCGCAAATCGTCGATCAGCTTTCGCAGTTGCGGCGCGGTTTCAATGTTGCGACCGAACAAAATATACCCGCCGGGTTGCACCCGGCGGAACAGAGCGGCGGTCACAGAATCCAATTCTTTACCGGGAACGCCGGTAAGGATCAGTTGACCGGGCGTACTGTGCTTCATAGGTTCGCAACTCTAGGCCAATGAGGGAATCAATCTACGAAATGTTTGGAACAGCAAACGTCGAACGCCGAACGCCGAACGCCGAACACCGAATTAAAGAACGGCATAAACAAGCTAATGGTGATGGTCAAAACCGGCCGAGACTCCAGGTTTTTCAGATTCCGCTCACCGTGTGGCCCTTGCATGCCTCTGCTATTCGACGTTCGACGTTCGGCGTTCGACGTTGGGCGTTTCTCTTCCTCTGCTGTCTGGCATTTTCTTCCACCGCAAACGCGGTCGTCGATCTCGGCATCGATGTTCTCGAGCAAACCAACTACGCGATACTAAAGGGCAAACGGGTCGGTTTGGTGACCAATCAAACCGGCGTGAATCGGAAGGGTATCAAGACGCGCATCTTGCTGCGGCAAAATTGCAATCTGGTTGCGCTGTATACTCCCGAGCACGGGCTCGATGGCACCGAGAGAGCCGGACGTTATGTGAAGTCGCGGAAGGATCGTCAGACCGGCGTGATGGCCTACTCGCTGTATGGACCAACCCGAAAGCCGTCGCGCGATATGTTGCGCGGCGTGGATGTGTTGGTGTTCGACATACAGGACATCGGGTGCCGCGGTTACACCTACATCAGCACCATGGGTAAATGCATGGAAGCCGCCGGCGAAAACAACATTCCATTCGTGGTGCTCGATCGGCCCAATCCGCTGGGCGGAAATCGAATTGAGGGACCCTCGGTAGAATCGCGCTGGATTTCGTTCGTGAGCGCGTTCCCGGTGCCTTACGTGCATGGCATGACCGTCGGCGAGCTGGCCAAAATGGTGAACGCCAGAGGCTGGGCCGGAGCTCGGTGCGACCTAACGGTTGTTCCCATGCGGGGCTGGTCTCGCGATATGCTGTGGGGCGACACTCTTTTACGGTGGGTACCGCCTTCCCCGAATATTCCCCGTGTCGATTCGGTTTTTGGGTATTTGGTAACCGGCATCGTCGGCGAGTTGAGTGCAGTCGACACTGGCGTTGGCGGCCGTGCTCCGTTCGAATCGATCACCGCCGCGGGAATAAACGCGGAGAGTTTTACTCGAAATTTGAATTCGTTAGGTCTGGCCGGAATCCAATTTCGTCCGATACATCGGGGACGCGGTGGAGGATGTTACTTCAGCATGTCGCGCAACCCCGAAACAAACCTGACCGGGGTTGGCGTTTACCTGCTGGCGGAAATTCATCGAGCGAACCGCAGCATTTTTCGTAAAAGCAGTCGCAGCAAGTTGGAACTTTTTTTCAAGATCTATGGCAGCTCGTCGATCCGTTCCGAGATCGAACGCGGGGTTTCGGCTTCCAGGATTGTCGCTTCCTGGCGGGATAATGAAGCGCGATTTCGTGCCGCCCGCGCGCCATATCTGTTATATTGAGTTCGGGAAACGATCCGGCATTGAGAAAGAGGATTGGAATATACGGCGGCACCTTTGATCCCATCCATAACGGACATTTGATCCTGGCCCGGGAAGCTCGGGAGCAGCTCCACTTGCAAACAATCATTTTCGTTCCGGCTGCTGTTTCGCCATTCAAAAATACTCCGGCCGGATCTCCCGCCGATCGATTGGCGATGCTCCAGGCGGCGATAGCCGGCGAATCCGGATTCGCAATTGACGAGTTTGAACTCCATCGGCCGCCGCCCTCCTACACCATCGATACCGTGGAAAACATTCGGGACCGGGAAGCCGATGCCGAGCTATTCTACCTGATCGGTCGGGATAACATTCCTGGCCTAACCAAATGGCACCGGTTTGGTGATATCCAGAACCTGGTGCAATTTATCGTCCTGGATCGGCCCGGGGAATCCTCCGATCATCCATATCAGGTTGTTCATCGCAACATCGACATATCCGCAACCGAAATTCGAAACAGGGTTGCGTCCAATCGTTCCATTCGTTATCTCGTACCAGAAAGCGTGAACGAAATCATAAAAAGCCGGGGCCTTTATCAGGAGAGTTGAGATTACCTCGGAAAAGCTAGCCACAACCTGCGGCGAACTGGCGTCGAACAAAAAGGCCGAGAACATCGTCATCCTCGACCTTCGCGACATTTCCACCTTCACCGATTTTTTTGTGATTTGCTCGGCCACATCCGAGCCGCATCTCAAAGCGATTGCGGGCGAGATCGAAAGCAAACTGAAGGAAGAGCACAAAATTTCGGCCGCGGCGGTAGACGGTTTCCCGGCAAGTCAGTGGATCGTCCTCGATTATTTGCAGGTAGTTGTGCACGTCTTTCACCACGAAAAACGCGACTTCTACAGCCTGGAAAGCCTGTGGGGCGACGCTCCCCAGCTCAAATGGGAGCCGTCGGAGACACCGCTCCGACGTTAGACCGTCTCAACGATTCTCCGGAAGAGAGTCCCGGAGGGACACTAGAAATTAGCCGGTGGTGAAGCGAGCGAAACCACCGGAACATTTATCCAAATTACTCAACCGCCCCGGCCCGGGGCGGGAGCAACCGCGGCGAAATCTCGCGCACCCTGCCGGAGCACTGGAAATAAAAATGCAGCGTACCGGTGGTTCCGCTCATGCTTCGATACACCACCGGCTAACTTCCTTCATGCCTCCGGCATGAACGGGCGCCGATTAATCTTTCTTGCTGTCTTTCGGAGTCGGAGAGGTGCCTGGCGCCGGACTCGTTCCAGCGGCCGGTGGTTGCACACTCTTGAGTTCCACCTCGAAAATCAGAGTCGAATTCGGCGGAATATCGGGCCCCATTTGGCGCTGGCCATACGCGAGATCTGCGGGAATAAAGAACTGATATTTGCCGCCGGTCTTCATCAGCTGCAAACCTTCGGTCCATCCCTTGATCACACCGTTG
>DATFCK010000048.1:0-3737 GCA_035253185.1 Chthoniobacterales bacterium
CCGTCCGAGCTCGACGGCTTCGCGGCCGCGCTGTTCGACGGCGCGAGCGAATATTTGCAGCGGCTCATCGAGCTGGGCTACATCGACCGCTTTTTTACTGGAAACGCATTTGCGGTGTACGATGTCGAGCGCGCGTTGTTCGGCACCTCCGGCGGCGTTAGCGTGGAACGGCTCACTCCGGGAGCGGGGCGCGAGAATCATCTTCGCGCGATCAATGTGCTGCGCGCGCTTGGCGGAATTGAAGCAGCAGTGCAAAAGAAAATTTTGCACAGCGGGATTATGCACGCTTGCATCGCCAAGAACGTTGATATCGTCCTAACCGGTTCGATTCGGGACGAAGGGCCGATCCCCGGAGTCACCACCGACGTGGTGGAGGCGCAGAAAATTATGCGGGCCAAACTCAGTGATGTGACCCACGTCCTGTTGTTAGGCACGGTGCAGCATTCGCTCGCTATCGCGAGCATGCTGTCGCCGTCGGTGAAGACGATTTGCGTTGATATCAATCCCTCAGCCGTCGATCTCATCGTGGACCGGCAACCCTTCCAGTCGCTGGGCCTGGTGACCGACGTGGAGCCGTTTCTGCGCCAGCTATGTGAGGCCATCGACGAATCCGCCTCTGAATCGAAGCGTTCAGCCGCGAAATAAGGTCGGGCATGCGCGAGTTGTTACTTTGTCCGCCGGACCATTACGGGATCGAATATGAGATCAATCCGTGGATGAGTCGGGCCCGGGGCGCTGAAGCCGCCGTCGCCCAGCAGCAATGGAAAGGGTTGTACGAAACGTTGTCCCGCTTGGACTGTAAAATTCATCTGATCGAGCCGCAGCCGAAACTTCCCGACATGGTGTTTACCGCGAATGCCGGCCTCGCGGTTGGAAAAAAATTCATTCCCAGCAATTTCCGGCATCAGGAACGCGCGGGCGAAGCACCCCACTTTGTGCGCTGGATGGAGAAATGCGGTTACCAGACGCTGTGGTTATCCGACAAACTGTATTTCGAAGGCGAAGGAGACGCGTTATTCGGCGGCGATGCGCTTTTTTGCGGTTATAAATTTCGCTCCGACATTCAATCGCATCGCGCCGTGGCGGACATGCTGAGTTGTCTGGTGATATCGGTGGAACTGGTTGATCCACGCTTTTACCATCTGGACACCTGTTTTTGTCCGTTGCCGGATGGGGGCGCCTTCTGGTTTCCGGCGGCGTTCGATGAATATGGCCAGCGGGTGATCCGCGATCACGTGGCGAACTTGATCGATGTGGAACAGGAGGAAGCGGTGCATTTCTCCTGCAACGCGGTGGTGTTGGAACGCGATATTGTGCTGCCGGAAGGCGCCCCCAAGCTGGTGGCAACATTGCAGGAGCGCGGCTATCGCTGTCACGCCCTGCCGATGACGGAATTCCTGAAAGCCGGCGGCGCTTGTAAATGCCTAACGATGTTTTTGCCGCAACGGATCAGTCCGGACAAACCCTGGAGTGAAACATTGTAGCGCGGGGCTGACCCCGGCTGGCATCCTGCCTTGCTAAAAGAACCGGGGTCAGCGACCCCGGCTACAATGCCCGCTTCCGTTTCGCAGACATCACCGCTTCAATCTTTCCTAACGGAAGGCAATTCACTACATCGTGTTTGGTCAGCCAGCCTTTTCGCGCCGCGCCGATTCCAAACCAGAGATCCTCCAGGCGCTCGGTCCGATGGGCATCGGGATTGATCACGCATTTCACCCCTTTTTGTTTGGCTAACGGCCACCATCGCCAATCGAGATCGAGGCGTTTTGGCGCTGCGTTTAGTTCGATCCAGGTGCCGGTAGCGGCCGCGGCACCAAGTATCGCCGGGATATCCACCGCGTAACCATCACGCTTGAGCAGCAGACGACCGGTCGGATGTGCCAGCAGCGTAATGTAGGGATTCTCCATCGCCCGAATGATCCGGCGGGTCATGTCCGCTTCGCTCAGATTGAAAACGGAGTGCACCGAGGCCACCGCAAAATCGAGCTGAGCCAGAATCTCATCGGGAAAATCGAGTGATCCGTCGCGCAAAATATCGCATTCGATTCCAGCGAACAATCTGAACCCCTTGAATTTTTTGTTCAATTCGCGGATTCGCTGCATTTGGGCCCGCAACTTCGGCTCGTCCAAGCCGTGAGCCTGGATCGAACTACGGCTGTGCTCGGCAATCCCAAGATATTGAAGGCCGAGTTCCTGGGCGGCGGCGGCCATCTCTTCCAGCGTATTGTGCCCGTCGCTCGCGGTGGTATGACAGTGAAATGCTCCGCGCAGATTTTCTTTTTCAATCAGACGCGGCAGCGAATGATTTTCCGCGGCTTCGAATTCGCCGCAGTTTTCCCGCAGCTCCGGCGGAACAAAATCCAATCCGAGCGCGGCATACAGATCGGGTTCGTCATGAATCGGCGGAACTTTCCCTGGGCTGACCTTGTTCGATTTGGGCGTTTTCTTTTTACCGTCGGCCGTATCCGGCGGAAGCGGCGCCAGCCGGTACTCGTTAAGCGTCCATCCCCGCTTGAGGGCGCGATTACGCATCTCAATATTGTGCTCCTTGCTTCCGGTAAAATAATTCAAAGCGAAAGGATATTCGTCCGGGGCAACCACCCGCAGATCGCACTGAATTCCGGAACTGAGGCGCACACTGGTTTTAGTAGCGCCCTGGGCAATTACTGATTCCACCAGTGGATGACTAACGAGTAGCTGGGTAATGGTCTCCGGATTCCGGGTAGCAACGATATAATCCAGGTCGCGCACGATTTCTTTGCGTCGTCGAAAACTACCGGCCAGCTCGGCCCGCAACACGTCAGGATGTTGTTTGAAAGCGTGGAGCAGGGTTTCCGCTTCGCCCGCAATTTGGCCTAACTGAAAAGTGCCGGCATGTTTCGACCGTTGCTCGATTGCCTGACAGATCTTCGCCTGGGTGGTTTCTCCGAAACCCGGTAATTGCGCCACCTGACCCGATTTGCAGGCATTTAGCAGCTCATCGATCGAGCTGATGTGAAGCTGCTCGTGCAAGGCTTTGATCTTTTTGGCGCCGAGCCCTGATATCGAAAATAGTTGCAGGATCGCTGGTGGAAATTCGCCCCGCAGGTCATCCAGATATTTCAGTGCGCCGGTCCCGGCCAGTTCCTTGACTTTGGCGGCAATCGCCTTGCCGATGCCGGGGATTTTGGCGAGCGCTTCCTCGTCCTGGAGGTCGGAGACGTTACCGCCCCAGGCCTCAATCGATCGCGCCGCATTCGCGTAAGCCCGGATTTTGAACGGGTTTTCGTCCTTTAATTCCAGCAGCGTCCCAATTTCCTCGAGCGCCTTGGCAATTGCGGCTTTGTCCACTGATCACAGTTAGCGAGGAAATGGCGACCGTCGAACGCGTGGGGAGGGACGAGCGGGTCTCGTCCGGCTTGCGGTTGCTGCCGCTTTCGTAGCAGCCGTTCCGTGCCAGTTCGGCTCGGACGGATTGAAGTCAATCGCCGCTATCTCAGACGCCCGGAAATATGCTATTCTACGGGCCCTCATGAAAAAGTTTCCCCTCGCGCTGAGCATTCTATTGGCCGGCGCGGTTAGCGGCGGAAGCGTCATCCTATTCGATACCGGCGATCCGACCGTCAATACGTCCGCGCCGGTCGGAGCCCTGCCAAACCGCGGCTGGCAGTATCAGGGGGACTGGCGCGGTTATCTCGGGACGCCAATCGCGCCCAGTTTTTTCATCACTGCTGCGCACCTTGGTTGGGACGCTGGCG
>DATFCK010000049.1:0-3598 GCA_035253185.1 Chthoniobacterales bacterium
GCTCGGAAAAAAAATTGTCGTTACCCGCAGCGTCGGCTTCTCCCCAGGCGGCGAGCGATTCCCAGCAAAACGGAACAATGATCTGGTCAGGCCAGCGGTTCGGGTCCGGTCGAAACCATTCTTGTTGAATCCCGGTTTTGTCCGGATCGAATCGAAATTCCCAGGCCCCGTTCAGATTCAACCAGTCCACACCTTGAACCCATCCGCGCCGGCGGTCCGGTCGCGGATATTCCGGACGGGGCAAAAACGTTCGCGTGCGCATGGGAAGCAGTTAGTCAGTCAGCAATTGCTGCGCGAGGGAAAATCCGGCCAAAAACTTCCATGCGCCCTATTGGCTATCAAACGCGGAACTCTGTCAGTGACATTGGCAAGGTGCAACCTGAGCGAGCGCCGAAATATATCCGCGCCATCGTGTTCAAAAATGTAGCCACGTCATTCCAGTTCAGAAATCTGTGGCGAAAAACCTACATCTAGTCACAGATTAACACGGATTTTCACAGATCCGGAATTCTAGAGACTACTCTTTCTGTGGCTGCTTTGAGGCAATCTTCAAGCGATTGGATGCCGCACTCACATAACTATGTCATCCCGACCGAAGTGGAAGGATCCCTCAAATGCCGAGGACGTCACACAAGTATATGAGATCCTCGGCTACGCTCGGGATGACAACATTTGAATGCTTAAGTTGCGGTTGATGCGACAACCTCGCGCTGATTCGATTGCGTAGACGCGACGTCTCGTCGCGCAGCTGCAGAATCCTATCCTCTACTGATTTTCCCGACGTTTATGCCAGTCAACGTTCCGATGGTCAAAGTGGAGCCAGCCACTCGCGTGATTGCGATTGGAGTAGACATGGCTCGCAAACCGAACACCGCCATCTTTCCGACTGAACGGGAAACTGCCCGTGATCGTTATGCCCGACCGGCATGGCAGCGCGCGGAACCGCCTGCTCAAGGCGCGTTCGTTCTCCCCGAAGGAGTGCGATACCGCACCTGGTCCGAACATCCGGATGCCGAGCTCATAATATATACTCCTTCGGGCGACATTGCCCGAACGCTTCGCCTCGTTCGGGAAGACAATGGCTTTTGGAGCGGAATGGATGAGGCCGGACGGGCGGGCGACTTATACAAATATCGGTTTGGCGATTTGGGTCCATGGCCGGACCCCGCTTCCCGATTCCAACCAGGCGGCGTGCATGGCCCGTCGATGGTGGTCGACAAAGACGACTTCGCATGGACGGACACAAATTGGAAAGCGCCGTCGCGGGATGACCTGATCATTTACGAACTTCATGTCGGTACCTTCACCCCAGCCGGCAATTTCTCCGGCGTAGCCGAAAAGCTGGCCTATCTGGCCGATCTTGGCGTCACCGCCATCGAGCTCATGCCGATTGCCGATTTTCCAGGACAACGAAACTGGGGTTACGACGGCGTTGCGATTTACGCCCCGGCTCGGGTTTACGGACAACCTAACGACCTCCGGAAATTGGTCGACCGCGCCCATGAGGCCGGGATCGCCGTAATTTTGGACGTCGTGTATAACCATTTCGGACCGGACGGAAATTATCTGCCGGCTTACCATCGCGATTACTTTCATCCCACCCACAAAACACCATGGGGCGCGGCGTTTAATTTTGAGCAGACGACGGTTCGCGATTTCTTCCGTGAAAACGTCAATTATTGGATCGATGAATTTCACATCGACGGTTTTCGGCTGGATGCGACGCATTCGATCGAGGACGGATCGGAAATCCATATTTTGAGCGAAATTGCTACGGCCGTTCAGGATCGAGGCGGCGTGGTAATCGCGGAAGACGAGCGAAACGATGTTCGCTTGCTGCGCAACGTCGACGACGGCGGATTCGGAATCGATGCTTGTTGGGCCGATGATTTTCATCACGTCGTGCATGTGATGCTGACCGGCGAGAACGACGCCTATTACAAAAACTACCGCGGTACTGCCGAAGAACTCGCCATTACCCTGGAAAATGGATGGTTGTTCACCGGCCAGGTTCAGCAAACTACTGGCAAACCTCGCGGAACCGACCCGTCACAACTGGAACCGAGTCAATTTGTTCTCTGTCTCTCCAATCACGATCAGGTAGGCAATCGCGCTTTTGGGGAACGGCTGAATCACCTCGTCCCCGGCCCTGCTTATCGCGCCGCGGTGGCGCTCCTTTGTTTGAGTCCATACACTCCGCTCCTGTTTATGGGCCAGGAATGGGGCGCTTCCACGCCATTCCAATACTTCACTGATCATCACGATGAGTTAGGCGCTAAAATAGTGATCGGCCGGCGGCGGGAGTTTTGTGATTTTGCGGCCTTTCGCGATCCTGGTTCCACCGGCAAAATTCCCGATCCCCAGGCGTTCCGGACCTTTATCCGGTCCAGATTACTTTGGTCCGAAGCGACGGCTCCGGGAAACCGGAATCTTCTGCGGCTGCATCGCGAATGTTTGCGGTTGCGCCGGACCACCGCAGCGATGCAGGGACGCCGGCGTTCCGGCTATGAGGTCAGGCGCTTACCTAACGGCGTCATCGCGATTGTTTATCGCGGCGACAATGGCGATCGCGCCTTTGTCGTAGCCGATCTGTTAGGAACCGGCCTAACCGGCGATGATCTTCGCGCCGCCTGCTTGAAGGATAGCCCGACCTGGACAAATGTTTTCTCGAGCAACGATGAATCGTTTAGTGAAAGCGCGCCCAAAGGCGATCTATTACCCGAGACCGCCGTATTCATTACCAGCTGAGTGATCAGCCAGTCGGTAACAACACCGCGGTCAGGGGGAGTTTCGCCATCCGGACGCGTAAAGTGAATCGTTAGTCAGCGCCTCGGTTCTTTCCTCAACGTTCGTTCATCCGACAAAAACCGCGCGCCCTTTTTCAGAAATGGTTCGACCCGGCGTCGAGGCGGCGGGGCGGTCGGTCCCGCCACTGGGGAAATGTCCCCCCCGTGAGAAATTATCTTACCTAACAATAAGACCCTGCCCCGATTGCTTTGGTCAACCCGGTTGCGCTTTAATTTCGAAAGGACTTAGACATGCAAAGACAGCTCACTCCCGCACAAAGGTTGAAAATTCTCCGGGCCGCGGATGTCGAGCGAAAATGGTACTCCCTGGACGATCAACGCGCCTGCGTTGTTTGCGATCGCATGCTCACCGGCTGGCAGGTGAAGATTTGCCGCGATCAACGAGGGCGCTACCTGTTGAAATGTCCGACTAACGGCTGTCCATCGTTCGTCGGACATTGGTTTTATCCGGGCAATACCAGGACCGCGGCCGCGGTGCTGGCATCGCATCGCCAAACCGGCGGCGATCATTTCGCGGTGGCTTCAGCGAGTTGACCATAATTTTTTGACGGCTCTCCACCGCCACTTCGGAGAGCCGATCTCGCAACTGCGGCGGCGGTGCCGGTAACCCTCGGTCCAGCATCGTAGGGCGTTTGTATCAGACGCGCCTCAAATGGTGGCCGTCATGGAGACGGCCGGCAACGCAACCCTTTGCACAACCAATCAGCGCAGCCTTGTCGTTATTAATATATAGGAGTTTCTGCGTTAGCGGCGTAGGTTCGTCTCAGCGCAGCAAGCCTAATCACGGAATG
>DATFCK010000050.1:0-2643 GCA_035253185.1 Chthoniobacterales bacterium
ACCGACCTCGACTTGGATGTGACCACCGCCGCTCGATTTCATTTCGGCGAGATATTTTTTTCCGTCGCTTTTCTTTCAGTCGTGGTACTCGGGTTCGGCATCGGGCCCATCACCTTCATTGTGTTCTTCATCACATTTGAAGCCGCCGTCTGTTTCCACCATTCCAACTGGCGGCTGCCTATCAAATTGGAGCGTGCTTTGAATTTAATGGTAGTTACCCCGCGCATGCACGGGATTCATCATTCCATTGTCCAGCGCGAGACAAATTCGAACTGGGGAACCATCTTTTGCTGGTGGGACAAACTGCACCGGACTCTGCGTCGCGACATTCCGCAGGACGCGATCACAATTGGTGTCGCCGCATATCGCGATGAACACGAGCTTACGCTGGGCAAACTTCTGGCCCTGCCGTTCGTCAAGCAGCGGGAGTGGCGTTTGCCTAACGGACAAGAACCGGACCGGCCGGCGCGACCCGCCAACGAGCTCGCACCCTAACTTTGGCAATCTCACCTGCCCACTGCGACCGCGGCGCGCGCGAGCATTTAAAGCTTTCCATTATCGCCCCGGTGCTGAACGAAGCCGCCCTCATTCGCACCTTCCTCGCCAATCTGAGGAAACACGCGGCACAAGCCGAAATTCTTGTAGTCGATGGAAACAGCGATGACCATACCGCGGACTACGCGGCGCCGCGGTGTGATCGCCTGTTACAGACGACTCCGGGCCGGGCTCATCAAATGAACGCCGGCGCCCGCGCCGCGCGGGGCAATGTTCTGTGGTTTGTCCATGCCGATGCCACGATTCCGGCAACCGCGACCGCTGAAATCGCGCGCGTTCTGGCCGACCAGCGCGTGGTTGGAGGTTTTTTTCGAATTCGCGTCCCGCGCCAAAATTTCATTTATCGGTTTACCGATTTTTTTGCTCATTATGCGGGCCTGCTTTTTGGCATTCGCTACGGTGACCACGGATTTTTTTGCCGGCGTGAAATTTTCGATAGGATCGGCGGCTTTCCCGACGTGCCGCTAATGGAGGATGCCGATTTCTTCAAGCAGTTGCGACGCGCGGGCCGAATCGCGGTGATACCGCAGCCAATCATTATCGACCCGCGTCGATACGAGCGAATTGGTCCGACCCGATTAACGGTCATCTTTGCGATAATGAGCTTGCTGTATCTTTTTCACGCGCCTCGGCGTTTGTTATGCTGGATTTACGACCGCGCTTGCTCACGCTGATCGCGCGCGCGGTTAAAAGATCCAAATATCTGGCACGATTTGTACGCCGCTTGCCGCCGCTTTGAAAGTAAAGGCACAGAGAATCGCGAGGTTGTTCGTGAATCTCAGGGCAAGACGACGATCTGATAAACACGTCTCAGAGTATTCGCGGCGGCAGGATCGAAAACGGGCACATTGCCACCGGTGCCGGGGATGCCGGTTTGCAGCTGGTGCCAGGGCCCACCCGCGCCCTCGCTGAAGTTGCATTGATAGGTTTTGTTTAGCTCGCTCGAGAACGTGATGGTGGTGCCGCCGGCGTTGCGCGTAATCGAACGCACGGTGAAGACGGACGCTGCGGCCGACGGACTTACTCGGACATAATAGATGTCTTCCTCAAGGTTGAAGGTCGCGCAGTAGGCCACATTGGCGCCGGTCGAGTCAGACACGATCGAGATGTAATCCCCCATCTTGTTTTGATTCGGATATCCCAGGAACGGATTAAACGGCTCGCTAACCGCAACATTACGCGACCAGGTCAGGCCGCCGTCCAGACTGTATGAGTAAAAGAGCTGTGAATCGGTGTCGTTGGCAGCGTTGCGAGTGTCGAGCCAGACCGCATCGATGCGCCCGTTAGGCGCGACCGCGAGGGCGCCGAACCAGTGCCATTTCTTGGCATTTATCGGGTCATCATTGATTCGCAGCGGCGGTTCGAAACTGGCCCCGCCATTTGTGCTGCGCACAAACATGACGTCGGTGCCGAACTGAAAACCGGCACGGTGCACGCTGGCCAGCATGTAGACGTTACTGTTGCTACTGGTGCCGGATCGATCGACCGCGAGATTGATCTGGCCCACCAGGCCGGCAGGATTAATCAGCGAACCCACGTCCCCGAATGCGCCACCCAAATCGACCTCGGTGACCTGATCGAAAGTCGGAGTAACGAGCGGATCTTTGGCGTTGCTCGACCGAACGCACCAAAAAGACGGACCGTCGAAAAAATTAATGCCACCAACGTAGACGTTCCCGCTGCTATCAACATCGAGCGTGCCGGCCGACGGTTGATTGGGGATTTCGATCGGGTCCATCCAGGTACCACCCGAATCCATCGACCGCGTGAACTGCGCGCCGTTCCAGTTGTTACCGAGCGAACTCCAGGCTTGGTAAAGATTGCCGCGGCCGGCGCTGTTCGTGGTATCAATGGTGAACCATTGTTTGTCGCCGCCCAGTGCCGGGCCAATCTGAGCATAGGATTGCCCGCCGTTTCCGGAGAACCAGAGATCATCCAGAAAGTTAGGCACCAGGCTCAGGTAGAAAAAATTTCCGACGGCGTCGGCCCCGAGAACGGGATCGCTCCGGAATCCCGGTTCGAGTATGCCTGGAAACACCCATGCGGTTCCACCCGTTGTGGTGAAGGCAAATCCTCCCTGACGAAAGT
>DATFCK010000051.1:0-2425 GCA_035253185.1 Chthoniobacterales bacterium
GGTGAGAGCCTCGAATGCGCGCAGCGGGTATGAGAAAAATTTGCCGTCGTAAAAAATGCGGGACGACCGGGGCCGAATCAGCATGTCGTTAGGGAGAATCTCGCTCCAAAAATCTTCGACCGCCTTCGACTTGGAAAAGAACCGGTGACCGCCGATATCAAAATGGAATCCCTGGTGGGTCGCAGTCCGGGAGATGCCGCCCACGTAGGTGGGATCCGCTTCCAGGACTGTCACATCCACCTCGTTCTTGCGTAGAAGATAGGCGGCCGTTAGTCCAGCCGGTCCAGCCCCTATGATTGCAACCTTTGTTTTCATGCTATCCAATTTCCCCTGGTGAAATTCCACAAGTACCAGCCCTGCACGCTAAGCCCGGCGGCGCTCGCCAACGCCACCATCACGCCAAGCGCGCGAACCGACACCGGCGGGGGCCGAAATTGACGCAGAAAATGCAGAAACGCCAGCACGATTAGCGCGTGCACGCAGAATTCGTAGCGCAACATGCTCTCCATTTTGACGCAGGCCACCGCACTAACGGAAACAAAGTAAATAAGACCGGCGCAGAAATAGATCCCGATTCGGGCCCGCCAATTAGTGCCACGACGTAGCGCCGGCACGAATTCAAACACCGCAATGGCGACCAGCATCAATCCGCCAATCGTCATGGTCATCTGACTTGCCTCGGTCGGATTATTCAGGGCCGGAGTTAGCCATCGATAGCTTGATGGTCGGAAGATCGCCAGGTAATCCGGGGTGATTCCCCATCCCGAAAATTGAGTGAGCATGTACATGTCCCAATGACCCCAACGCAGCTGGCAAAACAGGAAAAATGCGTCTGCCCCAAGGGTGGACACCACCGTGATCGCGATTGGCTGCCAATGCGATCTCAGCCAGGCGAACGGCTTGTTCAGGAAATCGCGACCGGTACTAAATAGAGATTGTACTACCGGAAACAACGCGCAGGGAATGCCTACTATCCGTGTTGCCGACATCATTCCACCATGGAGACAGGCCCAAACCCGGCCGGCCCGGCTGCGCGATTCACTCCAATACATGAACCCCAGCAAAGTCATTAAGAAAAGCGACTCGGAATAGCCCGCGATCAGAAAAAAAGAAGCCGGATGCGCCAGAACGAAAAGGGCGCCCAGACCGGCGGCGGCGGGTGACACGTTCCACCTCTCGCAGAACAGGAAAAAATAACTCCAGAAACCCCAGGCCGCAGCCTGGGCGGTAATCAACAATGCGCTCCCGGTGGTGAGACCCAATGCGTAACGTAACGCCGCGGCCAGGACCGGATAAGCAGGGAAGAAACCGACGTTGGAAACTTCCATCACCTTGTGATCGATCGGTGGAACGGTCGTTTGGTAGCCGCGATTTACGATATTGGCGAACCAGAAGCTATCGTGCTGAATCAGTCGTTCGTAACGGGAAGCGAGCGAACCATCAGGTGCTAAGAGCCCGATCGCGAGCGCGAGGTGCGATAACGTTATCGCCAACCCGATTCCCACCGCTCGCAGGCCCCGATAGCTTCTCATTTTGAACCCATTATGAACCGCCGAAGAGGGATTAAACACCTCTCTATCAAAAGCATTTGTCCGCTCTTCCACCGGTGCACTGTCAATTCGCATTCCTCTAAACTCCTGGACGGTATTTTCGATAGCGACAGTTTGACGGCAGGCCTACCGGATTATTCGGGCAGGTATTCTGGCCGGTTTTTGAGCTTAAGCCGCAGCTTCCGAGTCGGCGGCCGGCCCGACCAGCTGCGAATATAGTTGCTCGTATTTTGCAGCCGACTCCTCCCAGGAAAAGTCGCGCTCCATTGCCCGTTTGATCAAAGTTTCCCACCGAACGGGGTCACGATACAATTCACGGGCGCGTTTGATCGAATCCCAAAAAGCTTCGCTGGAATGATCGAAGCAAAGGAAACCATAACCGCGATCAAGCGTGGGATCGTAGTCCTGTATGATTTCCTGGATGCCGCCGGTCGCGCGGGCCACCGGCAGGGCGCCGTATTTCAAACTGTACATTGCGCTCAGACCCGACGGTTCAAATCGAGACGGGATCAAACTGATGTCCATCCCGGCCTCGATCACGTGAGCGAGCTTTTCGTCGTAATGACGCTGATACACGAATTTGGCGGGATACTTTCGAGCGGCTACCGCCAAACCGGTCTCGAATCCGCTGTCGCCCTCCCCCAGAACGATCAGCCTAACATCATCGGTTAGGAGGCGATCCAGGACCGGCATCAAGATTCCGAAACCTTTCTCTTCCACCACCCGGGTGACCATTCCAAATACCGGTCCTCTCGGCGCGGCGCCGAGTCCCAGTCCGCCTATCAACGCTTCACGGCAATATTGTTTACCCGATAAGGTGCTTGGTTCGTAACGCGACGGAAGCAACCAATCAGTGGCGGGATTCCACCGGGAAT
>DATFCK010000052.1:0-3477 GCA_035253185.1 Chthoniobacterales bacterium
CTATCTGCTCGCCCATTCAAGCTTGTTTAACGGTTAGGCTAATTCGATCTGAATTGGGCGTTCGATGTTCGGCGTTCGACGTTTTTCCCCGGGGAAGCCTAACGGTGCCCGTAGGCTTCATCATGCTGCCGATCGGGAATCGGTTCGGCCTCCGGATGTGACGGAGCCGGCACCAGTCCTCGCGCCGCAAAATCATGCACCGCATCCCGAACCGCATCGTCGATAGGCACGACTTCGTAACCGAGTTCGCGCTCGGCCTTGGCATTGGTGGAAAAATGCGGAGTCCGTGACATGCGGACGGATTCACGGGTAACGAACGGTATCCAGCGTGACGACATTCGGGCGACAGTTTCGCTGGCACAGGCGGTGGCGAAACTCAACCAATGGGGGGCGTGGAGCTCCGGTGCCCGATGTTTGGAATACGGTTCCAGCCGCTGCAGAAATTCGCGCAGCCACAAATTTACCCCGCCCAACAGGTAACGTTCGCCATGTTCGCCGCGCATCATTGCCAGCAAATGGCCGACTGCGCATTGCCGCACGTCGACGAAGTTCAAACCGGTCCGCGCCAGCATCGGTATCCGGCCATTCAAGAACTGGACGATGATCATGCCGGTCGGCGTCGGTTTGATATCGTGCGGACCAATTGGAGCTGTCGGAAGCACGGTAACGATTGGCCATCCTGATTTCGCGCGGCGATCTGTTTCCAGAAACGCTTCGAACTTGGAACGTTTGTACGGCCCTTTGAGTTGGTCGGGTGAAACCAACTGGGATTCATCGGAAAGTCGATCCGGCGTCCCACGCCGCAAAATGCCGGTCGTGCTGGTAACGATGATTCTTTCGACCCCGGCCTTTTTGGCCGCCTCAAGCACATTGATTGTGCCCTCGACATTGGCGGCGTGAATCATTCGCAAGTCGCGTGCCCAAAAACGGTAGTCGCCCGCGACATGAAAAACATAACGGCAATCCTTCATTGCCCGATCAAGGGACTCCCGATCGGTGAGATCGCCTTCTACCCATTCGAATTGTTCGGATTCATGCCAGCCACGCAGCGTAGCCGGCCGCACTAACGCGCGGACCCGAGCCGACGCTTCGACCAGCTGCTGGGCCACGTGCCAGCCGATAAAGCCGGAAGCGCCGGTAACCAGAACGAGCTGGTCGCGGAAGAAATGGCCAAACTGGTGCATTAGCGTGACGATTCGATCAGCGGCAGAACTTCGCGCCTTGCCCGCTCTATGTCTTGCGGAAAATCAATCTCAATCCAGGGCAGTCCGGTTATGTCTTCGTAGCCGAAGCGGCCTGCCACAACCAGATCGCGTAAAACGTCGTCATAAGATTCGGCCCGCTGGCCAACGGTTCCACATGCTCGGCGTTTGGTTTGGTTGGCCAGCAGTGGAATATCGGCCGGGGCGATTTTGAAAAACCCAACCGATTCTCCGACCAGTTCGGCGTTACCACTCCATTTTTTCCGAAAATCGATCGGCGTTCCCTGCTTTACCGGAACCAGCACCGGATCATCATCGGCGGTGGAATAATCGCGGTCGAGGAGAAGAGCGGTAGGGTGGGAGGAATCGACCAAACGGCGAAGCATTGCCGCAGGATAAAGGACATCGCCGTCCATTAACAAGATCGGTCCGGCCGCCCTGGTCAGATATGGCAGGGAGACGTTGAAACTGAGCACGCTTCCTTCGTTGAAGTCGTGGTTTACAACTTCATCAATTTCAACCCCATAATCGCGGCCTAACGACGGCAGCAATTTCGCGATTGCTTCGCGTTGAAAACCGGTAACCACCAGCAGTTGTTTTACTTCCATACTGGCGAGATGCCGCACATGCCACTCCAGCAGGCTGTGACCTCCGAATTCCAGCAACACTTTTGGATGCTCGACGCCCAGGCGCACTCCTTTGCCCGCTGCGTAAATGACAGCGTTCATGGCCCGGCGCTGGTTTGCGCAGCCGCGCGCTTTTCGAGCGTTCTGATATCTGCGTGTTCGAACTGAAGGAAAATCCCGCCAATCACCGCATATATTACTTCGCGTCCGCGGCGGATCACTGCGTAAGGGATTCCGAGCGCTTCCGGTAAACCAAAGATGCGAAACAGGAGCACGATCCCTGATTCCTGAATGCCGAGTGCTCCGGGAACGAAAATACCCAATGCTTTGGCCACACTGGTGAATGCCTCGACCGCCATTGCTTCAGTCCAGGATAACGGCAACCCGATCAGATGTGAGACCAGAAAAACCTCCAGCGCATCACAAATCCAGCCGATCAGGTAAGCCGCGAAACTCAACCGGAAATGGACAGGATCGGTTCGCGAAAAATTGCGGATCCGGTCATCGAGTTGAACGAGATTGGTTTCGTTGCGTTCGAGCGGCGCCAGCCGAAGTTTCAATTTTCGAGCGAGCCCAAGTAACGCGGTGAACATGCCTCGTCGTTGGAGACGGAATAGCATCAGAACAATAATTGATCCCGCCGCCGCGATTACGAACAGGCCATAGCGAGCCGGAGAATCCGGGGATAAGATCGTTAGGCCGGCAAATGCGCCAAGGGTAATGAACACAACCTGTCCCAGCGTCTGGACTATTTTCCCCGTTACCGCACTGCTGCCGGCGATGACACCGGGCACACCACGCCTGGTTAACAGATATACTTTAACTGCCTCGCCCCCGATGTAGGCCGACGGCACCACGTTGTTGACGGCTTCTCCGGCCCACCGAATTCGCATCAGAACCGGAAACGATGGAGCCGGATGTTTGCCGAAGGCAAAGTGCCAGCCCAGGGTATCGAACACGTAGACAATGGCGAATGGCAATAATACCAGCGGCGCATACCAGCCCAGTCTGCTGAAGGCCCCGAGGATCTCGGTTACGCCGGCGCGATAAACGAACCATGCGAACAAGGCGAGGCCGCCCAGCGCGACCAACATGCGAAGCGTCAGCTTCATCCTCAGGGGTCAGGCTTCGCGAAAGCGTCGCATGGCATGCATTTGGAGAGCCAGCATCGTGATCCAAAACAGATGAATCCCAATGCCGGCCATCCAAAGAAACCACTGCATTCTGCCGATAATGGCCAGAAACAACAGCAACGCCGAAAAATCTCGGTTCGCGGTGGCGTCGACCAGCTTGCCAAAAAGCGATTGGTGATCGGACGTCATGTTCATCCCGCGAACAATGACTAACAAACAAAACACCACTCCGATGGCGGCGCTTGCGCCCAGGAGAAGCGCCGGTGTCGATGGATCTTGACGCGCGATTCCGACGCCGATTCCCAAAAAAACGGCAAAATGAACGATCTGATCGCCGATCAAATCGATCCATTTACCCAGGGGCGACTGTTTGAACAGCGCTCGAGCCAGATCGCCGTCCACACAATCGATTATGGCGCAAATTTGCAGGACGATTGCCCCGGTTAGGAACTGCCCGGTGGCGAAAAACCAGCCGGAGGCGATCCCGATCAGGATCGAAACGATCGACACCTGATT
>DATFCK010000053.1:0-5342 GCA_035253185.1 Chthoniobacterales bacterium
ATACCAGCTTTTCGCGGCTACCGTGATGCCTGATCACGCTCACATATTATTTCAACCGTCCGTCAAGGAAACGGATGCCGAAGGCAAAACGGTATTTTGGTCGTTAGGTGAATTAATGCATTCGATCAAATCATTCACGGCTAAGGAAATTAATAGATTGGAAACAAAATCTGGCTCGGTGTGGGAACAGGAAAGATTCGATCGTTATGCCCGCGGCGACAGAGATCTTGCGGAGAAGTTTCGCTATATCGTTGAGAATCCGTGGCGGGCCGGACTTGTTTCCCCCCAAGAGGAATACCGTTGGGTCTGGACGCAGGATGATATTGTGTCCGGCGAGACGCCGGCCACGGCGGGCGAGACGCCCACCCTACCCGAAACCGGTGCAATGCAACGGCCAGAGCAGAGCGATGGACGATCGGCCACAAATGACCTCAGGAAAAGAATCCCCGGAAGCTTTGCGTTCAAGCTGTACGACACATACGGCTTCCCGCTCGATCTAACCGAATTGATGGCGCGCGAGCGGGGCCTAACGGTCGATGTGACTGAATTCGAGAAACTGATGGACGAACAACGGGCTCGTGCGCGAAAGGCCCAGAAGAAAGAAACCATCACCATTGAGGACCAATCTCTCGACGTTGGCGGTACCAAATTTCTTGGCTTCGACTTCATTGAGACCGAAGCCGTGGTAGAGCGGATTGTGCCGGGCAAAGAACAGGGTCAGCTGAATGTCATCCTCGATCGCACGACTTGTTATGCCGAAATGGGCGGTCAGGTCGGCGATCATGGACTGTTGCACGTTCCGGGACATGATCGGACCGAAATCGGCCGGCTGAAAATCGTCGATACGCAAAAACGCGGTGAAGTGGTGGTGCATCGCGCGCAGCTGATTGACGGTCGCGCACCGGAACCCGGCGAAGCGGTTCGGATAGCGGTTGACGCTGATCGCCGCCAGGCCATTCAACGTCATCATACCGTCACTCATATCCTGCATTGGGCGTTGCATGAACTCGTTAGTCGGGATGCGACCCAGAAAGGTAGTTACGTGGGTCCGGATAAACTGACTTTCGACTTTTCGAGCAGCGCGCTGAGTAAACCGCAGGTACGCGATCTCGAAAAGCTCGTTAACGAGAAGATTTCGGAGAAGGCTGCGGTTTCATGGACCGAAATTCCGTACGCCGAAGCGAAGCAGCGCGCGGATATCCAGCAGTTTTTCGGCGATAAATACGGCGATACCGTTCGGGTGGTGCAGATCGGCGGGGATTCTCAGCGGCTGAACGGATATTCGATGGAACTCTGCGGCGGCACCCATGTCCGGAACACTGGTGACATCGAATGGTTTCACATTGTGCGTGAGGAAGCGATCGCGGCCGGAATTCGCCGAATTGAAGCGCTGGCCGGCCCGGTGATGAGCGATTGGGCAGTTAGGGAAGCCAAAAAGCAGCAGGAAAAATTCGAAGCCCTCGAGCGGAAAAAATCCGGCCTAACGAACCTTCCGAATTTCGATGCAAAGGCCGCGCCGCCGAAACTTTTGCAGCAGATCGAACAGCGCGCAGCCCAACTCGAAAAGTTGGAAGCTGAGATTCGCGAGTGGAAAAAAGGTCAGGCCAAGCAGGCCGAAGCAAATCTGCAGAGCAGAGCCGCGACTATTGCTACCGAACTGGCCGGCCAGAGCAGCGGACAGACTGGCTGCGTCGCGCAGATTCCGGATGCCGATGGCAAGTTACTCGGTGCGGTCGCTGATGCCCTAAAATCGCGTTTCGCCGGTCCCACATTTCTTGTTGGCGCCGCCAACGGCCGCGTTTCGTTAGTTGCAGTCGTGCCCAAAGACATGACATCGAAGATTCAGGCGAACAAACTGATTCAGGAAATTGCCCCGATCGTCGGGGGTAAGGGCGGCGGCCGGCCCGATTCGGCGCAGGGCGGAGGAACGGACCCGGAAAGAATTGGCGAAGCATTGAAGCGCGCCAGGGAACTTCTTTTAGAGCGGGGTTTTTAGTCGCCGTCTTGGAATGCGGCGGCTCCATCAGCCTGGAAAATTACGATAGCAAATAGATCAAGCGTAAGATTGTTCTATGGATCTTCAATTAGGCGGTAAAGTGGCGTTCGTTAGTGGTTCGACCGGTGGAATAGGCTTTGCCATCGCGCAGCGGTTAGGCTTGGAAGGGGCGGATATCGTTATCAATGGCCGCACCGAAGAGCGCGTCCGGCTGGCCCTTGCTCAGATCAAAAAGGATGTGAGGAATGTCGATATTCGTGGCATCGCCGCCGACCTCGGCACCGCCGAAGGTTGCGCGGAGGTGGTCAAACAACTGCCCCAGATCGACATTCTGATTAACAACGTCGGCATCTTCGAACCAAAACCGTTCACCGAGATTCCGGACGCGGATTGGGAAAGATTTTTCGCGGTCAACGTCATGTCAGGTGTCAGACTCAGTCGCGCGTGGTTGCCCGGAATGAAAGACCGGAAATGGGGGCGGATTGTATTCATCTCCAGCGAGTCGGGCCTTCAGATTCCGGCGGAAATGATTCATTACGGCATGACCAAAACCGCGCAGCTCGCCATTGCCCGAGGCCTGGCCGAGACCTGTCACGGTACCAATGTCACGGTCAATTCGGTGCTGCCCGGACCGACTGCATCCGAGGGAGTCACCGAGTTTGTTTCAAAGCTGGCAACACAGGAAAACCTGACGCCGGAAGAATTCGAAAAACGTTTTTTTCAAAACGCCCGGCCGACGTCAATTCTGAAGCGTTTTATCGAGCCAGTGGAAATAGCCAATGTGGTGGCCTTCGTCTGCAGCCCGTTAGCTTCGGCCATCAACGGGGCATCGGTTCGGGCCGACGGCGGCGTGGTGCGGTCGATCGCCTAACAACAACCAGATCGGGTAATTGCGCCGATTGACCCAATCATCATGGTCCGCTACTGCGGGATGACCGGCGGTTACGGCCGGGAAACCGTCGGATATCGTCCATTTTCTATTAATCGGATTAATTGTTTACCGTTAGTCCGATAAATCGCCGCCTGTCTGTCGCCGCTGCGCTGACTCACGAAAAGAAGGTTAACGTCATCAAGCCAACAACCATCCCAGGCGAACAAATCCTTGGAGGTGAGGCGCACCGCTGCTTCAGTGGCCAGGTCGAACGACCACAGGGCCGGCACCGGGCCGTCCCAATCCGGTCGAGTGTAAGCCTCGTCCATGTCCACCGAGAGTAACAGCCGCTTTCCATCCGGTGAAATGTCCAGGCGGCCATCAGCGCTCAGGGCGCCGTTAGGCACGATCCGGCCAATTTTCCATTCGACCATCACCGATCCGTCCAGCGCCAGCCGATAAATGGTCGTGGTATCATGGCAGAAGATCGATTTGCCGTCGCGTGCCCAGCACGGTGAATAAAGCGCCAGTTTGTCCTGTTCATCTTTTCTGACGAATTTGAAATCAGTGGCGTCGGCCCGGATTAGAGCCAGGCGCCAAAGGTTGTCCGATTGGAAACTGAACGCGATCCATGCTCCATCCGGGGACCATGCACAATGATAAGCACTATCGCCGGGGACGGTGCCGAAGATGTGCACCTGGCCGGTGTTGACGGTAACGATCGCTGGTCGCCGGGCACTTTGGCCGGTTGTTGTTGGAACAATGGTGAAGGCAACCGTTTTCGAATCAGGGGATATTGCCGGAAAAGTTCCGTCGCCCAATTTTCGGACTAACGATGCGGAAATATTTGCGATGTAAATGGAGTTATCGCGCTCAAACGCGATCCGCTGGTCGGCGGCGGAAGCGTAATACACCGCCGTCGTGATCGAACAGGCCAGGATTAAAAACTGTTTCACCCTGACCGGAACTTCGGCCTCGGCCCACCGGCTTCGCAAAAGAAAATTTCACCAAACCGGAAAAGTCCTCAGGGGACGATCAAGGTGGCAAAAAAAGTGGCCGCCAGACCCAGAAGCAGAATGACCAGGTAAACGGCGCCGCCGAGCCAGAATTTGACGAAACTCTTAACCCACCCCTGGCGATAAACGCGGCGAATCGAAAGAAAGATCTGCACCGCAAATGCAAACCAGAGCAATGCGATGATACAACCGGCAAGCCAGCCTGGCATGAATCGGTTTGCCAGCATGGTAATCAAGCCGATCAGAATCAGCGCTACGTAGGCGAAGCTGTGGATGTGGAGGGCATAAACCAGGTGATCAATGTAAAAAATTCGTCGCCGGATGTACAGAAGCTTCAGCACCAGCGCAAAGAACGGAATGCAACACAGCACCATGTACGGCAGGTTGCTAACCAATGTCTTCACGAACAGCTCCATCTTTGTCCCGTGCTCGCCCATTTTTTCTTTGGCGCGCCCTTCCAGCCATTTGCCGAATGGCGAGGCGTTATCGTGGTCGTCGAATTGGATAAGGGTACGTCCTCCCCGTGGTTTTGCGCTGGGCGTTCCCTCCGGCTCAACCGGCAGGCCCGGAATGGGGGATGCGCCCTCCAACGCTGCTTCCACTCTTTGCCGCACTCCGGTTGGTAAATCGACATCTTTCATCGCATCCACGACCTCAGCCTTCTCGGCTTCGGCCATTCCACTCGGGTCCATGTGAATCGCTCTGGCCCACCAGTTAACGACAAAGAAAAACAAAATGCTGGCAAGAAGATATAATCTCACGGGGTGCAGATAACGGACTCGCCGTCCCTGCACGAATTCGTTAGTCAAATGCCATGGACGCGCGATCAACCAGGCGAGGGTAGCGAAAAATTTTGAGTCCCAGTTAAGGAACGAATCCAAAACATCGACAATGACATGGCGGAACGACCGGCGGTATTCAACCGCCGCCTGGCCACATTTTGCACAAAAATGACCGTGTAAAGGCGCGCCGCAATTCTCGCAGTTGTTGATCTGCCGGCTCTCGCCCGCTTTCCGCCGGCGCAACAAACGGCGTCGGGGCGACTCTTCCATTGCCGAAACGGCAGTCTCAGCGAGGATAATTTTAGCGGGGTCGTCCGACATCTC
The DNA here is from genome assembly GCA_035253185.1 of Chthoniobacterales bacterium. Classification (GTDB taxonomy): domain Bacteria; phylum Verrucomicrobiota; class Verrucomicrobiia; order Chthoniobacterales; family UBA10450; genus DATFCK01. The sequence continues at coordinate 4,990 of DATFCK010000053.1, forward strand.
GTTTTGCAGTTTACGGAAGCGAGGCATCGAGTCCATGCCAAGACCTGGTTGCTTGAACCCGGCAGGAATCGCTCGCCAGACCAGCAGCCATGGAGAGCTGCGATCGCGTGTTGTTTCGCCCATCCGCCTTCGCGCACTACCGGTGTGACAAACGAACGGCCGCTACAGAAGCGCCGGATCATTAAGAGTTGACCGTGTCGCCTGAACTGTCACGATCCGTCCGAACTCGCCGCGCAAACCGAACAGACTAACGCAAACTCAAATGGGTCTACCTGTTTTCAGGAGAAAGAGTCCGGATCATCTGATTCAGGAGGCGGCCGCCCCGGAACGTCAAATGCGACGTTCGCTTAGCG
>DATFCK010000054.1:0-5728 GCA_035253185.1 Chthoniobacterales bacterium
CGACAGCATGAAGAAAACGTGGAACAACTGGCTGCGGTTACGAAAGCGCCGACACTTTCCCGAAATTGAGAACAACCCTAACGGAGAGTAGCGGAGTTGGAGTGATTTAACCATTTAACCCCAAAGGTATTCGGGGCTGTCCTTCGGCAGGCGCTTTAGCTTTCTCAACTTCTTCAAACAACCTCTCTCAACCCTCAACTCTCAACCCTCAACTTCTCAAACCCATGCCCGCTTACGTGATAGTCGACATCAACGTCCAGGACCCGGTTGGTTACGAAGAGTACAAACGGCAAGCGTCCGATACCGTGTTCAAATATGGCGGTGAGTACATCGTTCGCGGTGGAAAAACCGAAGTGTTGGAAGGCGATTGGCAGCCTAACCGGATCGTCGTTTTGCGATTCCCTTCGGTGGAAAATGCCAAAGGTTGGTTGAATGGCGAAGAATATCGTGAGCCGCGCAAACTGCGCCACAAAACCGCCAAGACCAACATGATCGTAGTCGAAGGCCTCGATCAACCGCTAACGGGACGTTAAATTGTAAGGAAGGCGAGAGAGCCCCAGATCAACACCGATGGACACAGATTCCTACAATCTTGGTGTGATTTTCTGATCTGTGAAAATCTGTGTGAATCTGTGGCAGCTAATTCCATATCTTCGCCGGTTACAACTCAAGCGGCAGGTCAGACTACCTCAACAGAAGTTAACAAAGAGAACAAAGGTTAGGTAGACGCGACCTCTGGTCGCGTTGCTCAAGGAAAGCGGCGGGACGCCGCTTCTACTTTCGCTTCAGTAGCCCGGCAAACGACCTGGAATCAGTTACCGGCGCCTGGCAGGTAAAATTCTCGCACACGTAGGCGGCCGCGTTTCCGTTTACGGGGGACATGCCGCGCAATGCTTCATTTGTTTCACCCAGGTATTTCTGGCCTTCACCGCCATCGCCCAGCAGAAGCACCTTGTTAGGCAAGAAATGCCGATGAACTTCGGTTAGCAACGCCTGCGTTTCGACAGCTTCCCGTTTTCCCGCAATCACAATCTGTCGCGGCTTTGTTAGGCTGAAATCGAGCGCCACCAGCATTTGCGGCATGGAGGTGGGAAACCGATTCAGCGTCTGACTGAATGCCGCGATCGTTTTCTCGGCACGCTCGCGATACTGCGGCTCGTTTCGAATTTGTGCTAGCCGAAGCAGATTCAAAGCGGCAATCGAACTTGCTGCCGGCTCGGCGCTGTCGTTGTCGTCTTTCATTCGCAGAAATACGCTCGAATCCTTCCCGCCCGTGCTGAAGTAGCCGCCCCCCTCCTCGTCGTAAAACAGGCGATCCATGGTCTCCTGCAGCTGCACTGCCAGTTTCAGCCATTCGACCTCGAACGAAGCTTCATACAAATCGAGCAATCCCTGAATCAGAAACGCGTAGTCGTCGGCGAATCCTTCAATATTGCTGCGGCCATTGCGATAACTGCGATAGAGAATTCCGGTTTTCGCATCATAAAGTTCATTCCGGATGAACTTGATCGCTTTTTGGGCAGCAATTCGATAGCGACCCTCGCCTAACACCTGAGCGGCGCGGGCAAAAGCCGAAATCATCAGCCCGTTCCACGAGGACAAAATCTTGTCGTCCAAATGCGGACGCGGTCGTTTGGCCCGCAATTGAAAAAGGATCTCGGAACTACGGGCGAGCGATTGTTCGATCTCCTGCTCGCTTTTCTGGAAATGTTTTGCGGTCTCAGCAACCGTATGCCGCTGGATCAGGATATTCTTCTCTCGAAACTCGTCGTGCGGATCGCTCCCTTCCGGAACATTGCCGTGCGACTGCACGCCGTAATGGAAATTGAAACTTTCGGCTGCCTCGCCTAACGCCGCATCGATTTCGTCTTTCGTCCAAACATAAAATGCGCCTTCTGCGGTGATGTGCCGCAGGTTTTCAATCTGCGATTCACGCAAGTTGGAAACTTGCGCCACCTCGCTATCTGCATCCTCGGCGGAATAGAACCCGCCGTTAGGCGAGGTCATATCCCGAAGAACGTAATCCAGCACGTCGCTTGCGACTGAGGCAAAGCCCGGATCGTGCGTGATCTGGAATGCGTCCAGGTAGGCGTTAACCAGCTGGGCCTGGTCGTACAACATTTTTTCGAAATGCGGAACGTGCCAGTAGCGATCGACTGAATAGCGATGAAATCCGCCGCCGAGGTGATCGTGCATTCCACCTGCCGCCATTTTGCGCAGGGTGAGGGTGATCATTTCGAGCGTGTGCTGACAAAGTGACGCAACCGTGTCGGTTGCGTTTTGTTTCGTTCGCAAGTTGGACACTTGCGTCACATTGCGCGCCCAGTAGCGGGTCAAAAAATTTAGGGTCACCGGATGGGGAAACTTCGGCGCATTGCCAAAGCCGCCCTCGACCGAATCGAACATTCGATCAAGCAGCTGATAGGCAGCATCAAAGACCGATTCGTCGACATTTCCACCGGCATCCGGATCCCGGATCTGCGATTCACGCAACGCCTCGACAATTCGATCGCCGGAACCGGCAACTTTTTCGCGATCTTGTTTCCACGCGGCCGCGATGCGTTCCAGGACCTTTTTGAAACCGGGATGACCGTACCGATCCTCCGGTGGAAAATAGGTTCCGCCCACAAACGGCTTTAACTCCGGCGTTAACCAGACGCTCATTGGCCAACCCCCATGGCCGGTGGTGGCCTGAACAAATGTCATGTAGACGCGATCCACATCGGGCCGTTCCTCCCGATCCACCTTAATATTCACGAACTCGCGGTTCATGATTTCGGCCGTGCTCGCGTCCTCGAAAGATTCGTGCGCCATAACATGGCACCAGTGACAGGTGGAATAACCAATCGAGAGAAAGATCGGCTTGCTTTCCCGGCGCGCCTTTTCGAACGCTGCGTCTCCCCACGGGAACCAATCGACCGGATTATGCGCGTGTTGAAGGAGGTAGGGAGACTTCTCGCCGGCGAGGCGGTTGGGGGGTGATCCTGGGTGCACGCGGTACAATGTCGCCGTTTCGAGCCGTCGACAAATCCCCGGAGAAATGACGAACCCGAAGACGAATGGCCAGTGAGAAATGATGAAGGGAAATCATCCTTCGGTCGCTTGTAATCCCATCGACTCAGCCAGCAGGTTTCAGCACCTCGTGTGATCAGAGCTTTTTTTGGGAGCTCCCTCGGCTTCGCTCGGGATGACAGCCAATTGGGATTATTCGCCCCGATCCGAATTCCATTCGCGATACCGCTTCACCGCTCACCGCTTCAACGCTTCAACGCTTCAACGCTTCAACGATTCAACTCCAATTTCGGTGCCTTCTCCGGCGTCCACGGATTTTTTTGAAACGCGGACCGTTCGACTTCTTCGCGATGGCCTTTCAAAATCTGAATCAAGTCCGAAACATTCAACCCATGATGCCGCGGCGCGAACGCGCTCAAATTATTCTCCGCGAGCAAGAACAGCCGAACCGCCGGCCGCAATCGACGTCCGTGTTTCGGATGCTCCGGATGCTCGAAGTTCAATTTCAAATGAACAAATGCGCCGGCGGCCTGGATCAACCCTTTGAAAAAATTGTCATCGGCGGAGTCTTTGTTTAGCCAGACCTGCTCCAGGACATCGTGCGCCTCATAATAATGTTGATTGTTCCAGCACTGGAAATAGGCCCGGTAAAAGGGGTGATCTGCCACTTCGCCAGTGGCCGGATCGGCATTGTTTCCCACCAGTTGGCCTACGAATCGCGAAATCCTCTCGCCTTTGTCCATGAAGAGCTTAATGTTGGGCCGGCTCGGATAATGAGCAAACCAGGTCGCACGGAGGACAAGCGGAGGCATTCAGGCCGCCGCGCTAAGGAATGACGGTAGCAACACTCGTCATCCTCCTGTCAGTCATCGCCCTCCTGATCTTCGCTTCAGCCTTGTTCTCGGGCCTGGAAGCGGCGCTGTTCGCGCTGAAACCCCATCAATTGCGCCGGCTCGAGGAACATCACCGCGGTCTCATCCGTTTCATCAACGTGTTTCGGGAAAATCCGCGAAAAATTCTGAATCTGTTGTTGTTAGGCGACGCCTTGGTCAACGTTCCTCTCGTTATACTGTGTCTGGTGTTAATTTGGGAAGGACCCTGGACCCACCACACTCCGCAATGGCTGGTAGCCACCGGGATTTTTGCGGTCGTCGTTGTCGTATGTGATCTGCTTCCGAAATTGCTGGCCCTTTCGGCCCCTTACCGCCTTTCCGCGATTGGCGCATTCGGCCTGCAGGTATCGTTGCCGTTGCTAAATCGCGTAGGTGACGCGCTGGAACGGATCAGCATCAAGACACTCGATCTGCTGACTCCATCGCATTTACGAACACGGCCGAAGCTGAGCGACGAGGAGCTGGAGACATTGCTGGAAATTGGTGAGGAGGAAGGTTCGCTCCATGAAGCGGAAGCGGAAATGATCCAGGAAATCATCAAGCTGGGCGATAAAACGGCCAAAGACTGTATGACGCCGCGGGTGGATACGTTCGCGCTGCCCGATGATTTGACTAACGAGGAAGCAATCGCTCGCATCAAGGAGCGCCGGCATCGGCGCGTTCCGGTTTACATCGACACCCCGGACCAGGTGCTCGGTATCATCGATGTGAAAACGTTTTTGCTGGATCACTCCGATCATTACACCGAGCGCCTCATTTTGCCGTCGTTTGTGCCAGAGACGATGCGAGCGCTCGATCTGCTCAAACTTTTTCTGAGCCACGCCCAGGGCCTGGCCGTGGTAGTGGATGAATTCGGCGGCACCGAAGGAATCATTACCCTGGCCGACATCGTGGAAGAGATCCTTAGTGACGCGCTCCCCCGCGGAGATGCGTCTCTTTATATTGAGCCGCTCGATAATGGAAAGTTTTTGGTGAGCGGCAATGCGCGCCTGGACGACTTAAGCGAGCACCTCGGCTTCGATTTATCAGCCGAAGGGATCGACACGATCGGCGGTTTCGTATTCAACCGGCTGGGTTACCTGCCGCAGACAGGAGCTCAGCTTGATCTGCCGCGGCTCGAGATAACCGTTCGGCGAGCGAGCCGGAAGCGAATCGAAGAAATGGTGGTTCAAACACGGCCGGCCGGCCAGGGCGCCGATGTTGCATTCGGGAACGGCACTGTTGTGTAACCGATATGACTTACCAATCGTTGAGTTCATCCAGCCATTCCCAGTGTCCGGTCCGCTTCGGCATGATGAGATTTCGCATTTCCGGGTGCTTCTTGAAATTCGTCCAAACTCCTGGCGGCCATTGGCCAGCCCTCCCGGTCACACAACACTCATGACGATCGCATTGATCATTGGCGCCTGCTGGGTGATTTCGTTTTTCTTCAACGGAATTGAAAGCGGACTGCTCGCGATCGATCCGGTTAGGCTGAGGCGCAATGTAAAACGGCGGGTGGCGGCGGCAATGAAGTTGAACCGGCTGTTGAAGCGCCCCGAACGATTGCTGGTCACCGTCCTTCTTGTGACCAATGCCGCGGATATAATTGGCTTACTCCTATTGACGCGGCAATTGGTTCGGGCTTTCGGCTACGCCGGATTCGCTATCGCGCTGATCGCAGCCCTGCCGGTATACGTTTTCGTGCTCGGAGTATTGCCGAAGTCGTTATTCCGGCGGTTTCCATTTCGTGCCCTGGCCGGTTTGGCCGGTGTGATCGAATTTGTGTCCCTGATGTTATGGCCGGTGCTCGAGTTAGGCAGTCAATTGCGCCGGTGGCTATT
>DATFCK010000055.1:0-3880 GCA_035253185.1 Chthoniobacterales bacterium
TCTTGCCAATGATATAACACTTCGCACCCGGCTCGGATTTCCACACCAGGGGCATTATTTCGTGCACCAAATATCGAGCGGCCCGGACGTTAGGCGGCCAGTTCATGCTGCCTACAAAACAAATCATACCCGGTTCCTGCCCGTTCGAATCAGAGATAGTTGGGTCAACCGGATATGAATATCCTAACAGGAGAGCGTGTCTGTCATCTTTTAATCGACGATAATATTTCAAGTCCTCGCCGGTGATTGCCGTAACCACATCAGCCAGGCGGGCGCCTAACCGTTCCAAACGGCGAAGATCAAGCCGGTTCAGCCAACTTTTGAATCGCGCCACTCCAGTTGCCGACGCCGGCGCACCAACGAGATCGGACTCGACGTTGTGATTGGTTAGAACAGTTCGACAATTTAGTCGTTTTGCCTGGGCGAGATATTTCGCATTAAAAACGCTATCGCACCAGACTACCTGGCAGCGGCTGCTTAGGATCCGGTGTTCAAGAATCGCTGCCGCTTCTTCGCTCCAAAACCCATTGCGGGGGTAACCCCGCAAATAGTCCCATGTCTTGGCCAAAAGCGCTCGGTCGGGTGATAAATCCGGAAACCGGTGACATCGAAACGACCGGCAAAACTGAGTGTAATGCGCGTCGGCTGCGGCAATGACCGCGTCGTCATACTGGATACTGGTAAGAACAAGCACGTTAACCGACGCACATGCGCTAAGGGCGCGGATGAAACCCTCCCGGGCCATGGCCCCACCGTGATCGACCGGGAAAGGTAGAAAAGAAGTGACAAAGATGACCTCGGGCGAGTTCCCCGATGATCCCTGCGTCATTTCGGCGTCGGAGCGCATTGCCGTCCGGTCATCCGCCATACTCGCGACAGTCATCGCTGTTTTACCTAACAATCTTCATTGGCTCGACGAACCACTTCTTGTGGAATCGGTTTCGAAATAGCGCAGGCCAGATATAAATCGCCAGACAGGTAAGCAGGCTTCGAACGTAGCGGCTAAAGAAAATTCCGTCCATGGCGAAGGCCCGCGCGATGGCAAATTCGCCCGCGCCACAAGCCATTTCCGCCCGGCGCGACATGAAATATCCCATGACCTTTCTTGGCGCCAGCGCCTTTTTCGGATCGACGTCCAGCAAACGAAAGTAGGCTTCGGCCTGGACGCGGATGTAGGAATCCAGCCTTTGTTTCGCGAGTTCGGGATCATAATTGCAGGTGAGACCGTCGGACGGCGTCCGGGCAACGGTTACCAGCGGTTCATCGACGTAGGCAAACCGCGAGACGAACGCCAGTTTATAGATCAGTTGTGTGTCCTCGGCCGCGACTAACGATTCATCAAAAAGTCCATTCTCTTCCAGAAGCCGCTTTTCCACTACCATCGTAGGCAGGGCCGGGTGCCAGCCTTTGCGGCCTAACAGATCGAGCGGATTTGCCAGATGAAAATACCCGTTCTCACCGCGCACTACCGCCAAATTGTCGGTGTCGTGAATCAGTTCGCCATCATCACCGATACATCGGGTGAAACACACGCCGGCATCCAGCTTTTCCAGGCAACTCAGTTGCCGCTCGAGTTTTCTTGGTTGCCAGCGATCATCCGAATCGAGGAAAGCCACCCACCTGCCGCGGGCGGCACGAATGCCGGTATTGCGGGCGGCGCTCACCCCATTGTTGTCACGGCGAATAACGCGGATGGCATCGCCATAACGCGAAAGTTGTTCAACCGTGTCATCGGTCGATCCATCGTCGACGACGATTGTTTCAACACCGGGGGCGGTCTGGGCCAGAACGCTGTCGATTGCGCCGCGAACAATTTGCGACCGGTTGAAAGTCGGAATAACGACGGATACCTGGGGCTGATTCACTTAGGTTAACAACGCCAGACCGATAATCCCATCGATCTCAACCGCTTTACTCACGCGAGGATGGTTAACGATGTTGGTCCAACCCGAGTAGGTGCCGGACGATTTTGGAGCTCCATGCGCATCGCTCCAATTGATATCGTCTACCATCAAAACCGCGCCGCCCGCCAGATATGGTTCTGCCGTTCGGAAATCCTTAATGTAGGCCTCCTCGGAATGGCCGGCGTCATGAAACATAAAGTCGATCGGCGCCGCAGCTTTTGCTATCGGGTCGAGCACTTCGTTCATATTGCCTTCGTGACAGGTGACGGCATTCCCAAATTGCTGGTCGAGCGTTTTTTGCGCGAGCACGAAACATGGCTCAAAACCTTCGATCGTGCTGAGCCGGCCGCCTTCATTGAGTTGCGCAAGAGCGTTCAAAATAAACAGCGCGGACAACCCGTAGGCCGTTCCTAGTTCAAGACACCGTTTCGGACGCATGCACCTCACGCCCGCGGCTAACAAGCGACCTTTACGGCCGAAAGAGGAAGACCGGCGACAATGCCATGAAATGTCAGTCGCCCATTCGCCGTCCAGCGCGCGAAAGTTTTGCAGATAATTGTCGGAAACATCGGCGATTCGCAAGGCGCCTTCCATGTTTACTGGAGGAACATCATCACGCAGCAATTCCAACAGGAATGAAAACCGCCTGGCAGGTTGCGAACTCGAGTTCTCAGCCGCTTTCACCACCCGCACATCAAATCGCATGTGCTCGATGCAGCCGGCCACAATCTGCGCATACATCAAGGGGTCAGCCAGTTTGGAACAGTCGCGGTGTCGGTTGAATACGGCGGTCAATACTGGATCGACGTGGGAAGGCCATTGGCGGCCTACCGCATAAAAACTCGCCTTACGAAGCGTTTCCTTCAGCGCGCTAACGATTTGTTTTTTTGAAGGGATCACCGATTGGAGCCTAACGATAACGATTCTAAGTTTCGAATCACGGCCTCGCCACCACCGGGCCGGCAATTATTTCATTGAAAAACGCCGCCAGGGCGCGGGCATGCCGCGACCGTTCAAACGTCTGAATGAAGTCGCGATTGGGACTAACGATCGATTCGCCTTCTTTCCAGCTGGCGTATATCCGGTCCAGCTGATGGATCATTCCGTTTACATCGTCCGGCCGGCAGAGAAACGCGGTGCCTGATTTCCGCAGGAAGTCACGGGCGTCCCCATCTGGAACCGCCGCCAAAATCGGGCGGCCTGACGCCATATATTCATAGGTCTTGCCCGGAACGATGCGTGACCGTTTGCCGGCAGGCAGATTATGCATCGGCAGAAAAAGCAGGTCCGCGGTGCGAACGAGCTGAACGCTCTCCTGATGTGAGACGTAGCCGGTGAAACGGACACATCGTCCGATGGGCGATTTTTCCGCGACCTCTTTATCGCGACCGGTAGCGACACCGGCAAATAAAACGTCAAGATCGGCCATCACTTCCGGGCGCTGACTTGCCCAACCTTCGATCGCCTTCAGCAGGATCAAATGCGATCGCGTAGCAATGTTCACTCCCGGCTCCATCCCGCCAAGGAGCTCGTAGACGCCGCGACGTCTTTGCGTCTGCAACCCCATTTCGGTGTGCAAATAACCGGTGTGAACGATCCGGAATTTCGCATCCTGCCGCGGCTCAACCGATTCACCGAAATCGGCCGCATCGTAGCCATTTGTAATGGTGGTGATCTTTTTCTTTGTCAGCGACGGAAACGCGTCGACGAGGGCAGCGGTGGCTTCCGGAGTGTTCATCACAATCCCGGCGGCGCTGGACAATGACCGCTCCATCCGATTGCGCTCCAGGCGGCGATGAAATCGGGAAGGATAGATTTGCATTTCATCCAGTGCCCATGGATCCCGAAGATCGGCAATCCAGGGAACGCGGCTACGTTGGGCGAGATGACCAGCGAATTCCGCAGTCGAAAATGGCGACATGCTGGCGAAGATCAATTTCGATCCGTTCAACGATCGAGCCGCGATTTCGGCGCCG
>DATFCK010000056.1:0-3745 GCA_035253185.1 Chthoniobacterales bacterium
TTGGTCAAATCGCCTACCCGGTAATCGAAGCTGAGCACGAATTCCCGATACTCTGCCAATTTTTCAGGGTCTGGATTTTCGTGGATCCGATAAATCGTTGGAACGGCGTGCTTTTTAAGCTCGCGGGCAACCGCCTCGTTGGCGACCAGCATGAATTCTTCAATTAACTGATGTGATTCATCGTTTTCGACACGCTCCAACCTTACCGGCCGTCCATCTTTGTCGATCCAGACTTTCACTTCCGGGAAATCGAGGTCCAGCGCGCCGTGTTCGAATCGCTTTTTTCGAAGCATCGCTGCGAGCTCCCACGCAAGATGCAACCGTTGGCCCAATTGATCCGTAGCCGGCTTACTCAAAATACCGTAAGCCTGCTTGTAAGTGAGCCGGTGCGCACTTCGAATCACAGTACGTGTAAACCGCGCGCTCTTAACGGACCCGGACTTGTCGAAGTTAATGAAGACTGAATGCGTGAGCCGGTCGACGCCGGGTTTTAAACTGCAGACCCCGTTGCTTAAACGCTCCGGAAGCATGGGAATGACGCGGTCGGGCAGGTAAACACTGTTTCCTCGCCGGCGGGCTTCTCGATCCAGCGCGCTGCCGGCCTCTACGTACGCGGCCACATCGGCGATGTGCACACCCAGTCGCCAGCCATTTGCGGTTCGCTCAACTTGGATTGCATCGTCGAAATCGCGGGCATCATCCGGATCGATGGTGATGATAAATTCTCCGCGCAAATCTTCGCGTCCCTCGACCTGTCGAGGATCAATTGTTTCGGGAATTTTCGTTGCCTGGTCCAGAACATCCCTGGGAAATTCCGCCCGCAGATGATATTTCCGGATAATCGACAACATGTCGATACCGGGAGCCGAAGCCGGCCCGAGCACCTCGATGATTTCACCTTCAGGATTAACATGGCGCGATTCCCAGGCCTGGAGGCGAACTACGACTTTATCACCAACCCGTGGTTGAAGTTTCGCAGTGGCGGGAGTCGCTGCCGCAAGGGCGGTTTCACCCTGCCGCGCACCGGAAACCTGCCCGACGTAAACATCGTGAACGATCCGAGGATCGTCGGGGACTATGTAATAAAAGTTTCGTGAACGCTGAAGCGTGCCAACCATCGTGTCGTGTGCGCGCTCGAGGATTCGAATCACGCGGCCTTCGCGCCTTCCCTTGATGCGTCGATGAGGTTCGTCAGGCGATATGCGCGCAACCACACGGTCGCCATGCATGGCCGTTCCCATGTTTTCCGCCGAAATGAAAACGTCGGTGACTCCCGGCGTTTCTGGCGTGAGGAAACCGTAGCCAGCTTGATGCACGGACAGCCTGCCAGTGATCAAGTCAGCCTCGGCAGGCAAAACGTATCGGTTTTTTCGGATACGCGCGATTGCGCCGGACTGTTCCAGCTCTCGCAACAGCTTGCGGAATACTACTTTCTCGGCCCGTGTCAGCCCCAGTTCCCCGGCAATGTCGATCTTATTTAGCGGCCGGTAGTCTTTCCGCGACAGCAGACCCAAAATTTGGTCTCGTATGTTACGTCCGTTCGAAGGCATCTAAGCGAAACATTACCGGCGCGTTTGTGGTTTTACCGATTTCAATTCGAGATCGAATTATGCGAAAAGCAATTATTATCAGCGCAGTGGCGACTATACTAGGAATGCCCGCTTCCTTCGCCGCAGAAGGAAGCAACATGGCAATCACCAGTTCTGCTTTTCAACAGGGTGGAAACATTCCATCAAAGTATACGTGCGATGGCGTTGATACCAGTCCGCCTTTGCAGATTGCCGATGCTCCGCCAAATGCAAAGAGCCTGGTCCTGATTGTAGACGACCCCGATGCGCCAGTCGGAGTGTTCACGCATTGGATAGCCTGGAACATCTCCACTGAAACAAAAACGATTGTGGAAGGAAGCCCTCCAAAGGGTGTCCAGGGAACCAATGACTTTGGCAACTCGGGTTACGGAGGACCGTGTCCATCCGCTGGGACTCATCGATACTACTTTAGGATCCTGGCACTCGATCGCCAGTTGGACTTGCCGCCCGGATCCAGGCGGACTCAACTGGATGCTGCGATGAAAGGGCACATCGTCGCGCAAGGAGAATTGATCGCTCGCTACGCGCGAAAGAAATGAAGTTGTAGCCACGGCGCTATGTCGCCGCGCTGAGTGCAGATTGCAAAACGCCTCGCCGCGACGACATAATCTACAGCTCTTTCGAATAATCCAGGTTCAGTGTTAGTCTCATCCATGATGCGTGGCAGACTTTGGAAAATCGGTGACCGCATCTTCGATCTTTCCCGCCAGGGGATGATCATGGGGGTTTTGAACGTTACGCCGGACTCATTTACCGACGGCGGCGAATTTTTCGGAGTAGATAAAGCAGTTGAGCACGGACTGAGGATGGCAGCGGAAGGTGCTCACATCGTCGATGTCGGCGGGGAGTCGACGCGGCCGCGAGCCGAACCAGTATCAGCAGAAGAAGAATTGCGCCGCGTGATCCCCGTCATCGAACAGTTGCGTACCAAAAGCGATGTGATTATTTCAATTGACACATCGAAGGCGAGCGTCGCGAGCGCAGCGGTTCGAGCGGGTGCTTCGATCGTAAACGATGTTACCGGAGGGCAGGGGGACGAGGAGATGATGCCACTGATTGCCGAAACAAAATCAGCCTTCGTCATCATGCATATGCAGGGAACCCCGCGGACCATGCAAATTGCGCCGAGGTATGAAAACGTCGTTTTGGAGATCTCTGATTTTTTTCGACAACAATATGCGCGCGCAATAGTTTATAGCATTGACCCCATGGCGATTGCGTTTGATCCCGGGATCGGTTTCGGGAAAACGGTCGAGCACAACCTCGAGTTGCTCGCGCACCTTGAGGAGCTCCGCCTAAACGATCGACCGATCGTGCTCGGTGTTTCCCGCAAATCTTTCCTGGGCAAATTGATTAATTCGAACGAAATCAGCGATCGGCTGGCGCCCGCGGTGGGATTGACGTCGCTTTTGCGCACGCGTGGCGCAGATGTGCTGCGCGTCCATGATGTTCAACAGAACGTAAATGCCTTAAAGGTAACCGAAGCAATTCTTCACAGACAAAATGATTCATCAAATCATTGATCTCTGGTTCCGCGGATGGCGCAGCCTGGTTGAAATTCTTCTGCTGAGCGCGGCGGTTTACTATGGGTACCTTTATTTCCGGGGGACGCGCGGCGCCAAGGTGCTCACCGGGCTGGCGATCGTGTTTTTGACGCTGACCCTGATTTCCACGCTACTCAATTTGGTCGTGATCGGCTGGATCGTTCGAAGCTTCTCAGTGTTCCTCGCAGTTGCGCTCGTGGTGATCTTTCAACCCGAACTGAGACGGGGGTTGGCCGCGCTGGGAGGTCATCCCATCTTCTCGCTCACCAGCGAAAAACGGGAAACGGTTCATGATCTGGCCGAAGCGGTGATGCAATTGGCAAATAAGCAATTCGGTGCGCTTATCGCGATTGAGCGCGACACTTCGATCCGCGTTTATGAGGAGACCGGCGTCATGATCGACGGTGATTTTTCGGTTGAGCTCATCCTGACGATTTTTCATCCGAAGGCTGCGTTGCACGACGGCGGAGTAATTGTCCGGAACGGCCGAATCGCGGCTGCGGCTTGCATTTTTCCGGTAAGCCAGCGAGAAACGCTCGACCGAATCCTGGGATTACGTCATCGCGCCGGACTCGGGATTACCGAGGAATCGGATGCCGTGGCGATCGTTGT
>DATFCK010000057.1:0-5233 GCA_035253185.1 Chthoniobacterales bacterium
GCCTTCCTTGAGCAAACAACTGACGCACACGCCTTCGCCTACCTGCGTGCTGGAGCCACATCGTTCGCATCGGTTAGTATCGGGTTCCACGCCAGCCACCGATTCGCCGGTCCGCGTCGAAAGAGTCATTGAGTTAAAACCTTAACGGGTTGGGATTCGAATTTGGAAAGGTTCACCGCTTCAACACTCAACGATTTAACCTTTCAACTGTTTAACGATTTAACCCTTCAAGGTTCCTGTTCCGTCGCTAAAACCGCGCACAAATGACGAATCTCATCGTCGATGTCCGCCGGATTTTGAACCGTGTGCGCAACTTCGTCGCGCAACAGCCAGCGATAACGTTGCCGCAAGTTATGCAGTTGTTTTTTCACCGCCGTTTCGGCGATTCCCAAATCAGACGCGAGATTTGCGTAGGAAACATCGCCCCGCTCCGTCGCCAAATGAGGGCTCAGTGCTTGGAAAAGCCGTAGCCGGCCGCGGCTCTCACATTCTTCTCGCAGGCGATCAAGTCCCCGTTCGACAATGGTGGCGGCCCAGCGAAGATCAAACAGCCGTTCAGGAGGTAATGACTCGAGCGTTGTGTTCGAGATTGAAAGCCGCGACGGTGCTTCGGTCATCCAGTCATCCCACGACACGAATTGCACGGTTCCGCCCCGTTTAACGGCCTGACTTTTCTCGCGCGCGTGTCCCAGAAAATTCTGAAGCGACTTTAGCAGGAATGAGCGAAAACGGCCGCGATGTTCATCAGCCTGTTTAAGCCAGTCGCTTTCCAGGATCATCACAAAGAAATCCTGGGTCAGATCCTGTGCTTCCGGTATCGAATAACCGCGACGACTAACGAACAGAAAAATGGGTCGCCAATAGGTGCGACAAAGCTCCGCCAATGCTTCGCGGCCTTTTTGCTCCTCGGTATCGGAGTGGGCGGCGCAAAGGACCAGGCTCCAGCGTGTCGTTGCAAACATCCGCGGGTCGCCTGACCGAGCAGTGGCCGCTTCCTCGCTCACCGCCGGAATGATCCGCATCGCCTAGTTATTTTACAAGCGTGAAAACCGGCCGTTTCAATAGCCAATCCGGCGTTTTTTTTACGGTGCCGAGGAACTTCCGGAATCCCCTCCGTTAGAACTCTCCTGAAATGGGAATCAGGAGCACCAAAGCATACCTGGTGATAAAGAGACCTGGCCTCCGGCCTATGGCCTTGATTCTCATTTGCGGCTCGACTGCAACGCTATTGCTCGGGCTCAACGGATCCACGTCGACGTATCCCCGTCATTTGAAACCGGTCAGCGGGATTCCGGTGTTGAATTCCAAAAAGCCGACCGACGCAAAGCCGCAACGCAAACAATATGATTCGCTTTCTGCCGCCATCGCCGCCGCGCGTTACAGCTGGCAACGGAGTGGCGCGGCTTCGGCTCATGCCGCTGCGGTCGAAAATTACGAAACGTTCAACCAGCATCAGCAACTGCGTGCGCAGTTGGATGAAAATGGATTGCACGTGCGGTCTGCGTTTACAGACAAGGGCGCTGCCGAGTGGAAAACTGTGATGCGGCTGGCTGATTACGGTTACGGTGAAATCCGGCAGGCGCTCTCTGCGGCCAGCAAATATGCTCTCAATGACAATCGCATTGAGGCCTCGATTTTGCCAAGTGATGGAAGCGGCCCGGGGTTGACCGAGTGGTACATCAATCGCCCCGAAGGCATCGAGCAGGGTTTTACCCTCCACGCGCCACCAGCCAAACACCGAACCTCACTCCACAAGTTGGAGCCGCTGCGTTTGAAACTAAAATTGTTAGGGGATTTGCACGCGCAGATGAGTCGAGATAACGAGTCGATCGAATTGCGGGATGCAAACCGTGAGACTGTGTTGCACTACGGTAAACTGATGGCCCAGGACGCCACCGGGCGCACCCTGGCTGCGCAGATGGGGATCGCCGACGAAGGCGCGGGGATCTTCCTTTTGGTGCATGATCAGGCTGCGGTTTATCCCCTAACGATCGACCCGCTCATCACCCAGCCCGAAGCCAAACTGACGCCGAAGATCGGCTATCTCGGGGCGGAGGACCACTTTGGCACGGCGCTAGCGATGAGTTCTGACACGGCTGTGGTCGGCGCTCCGGCGGTAGACAGCGTCAGCAGCACGAATCCCAGTGCCGTTTATCTCTTCATCAAAAACGGAGCGACGTGGAGCCTGGCGCAAAAATTGATAGCAAGTGACGCCGCACCGACTGCGCTTTTTGGGAGCGCGGTTGCAATCAGTCAGGACATTCTGGTGGTCGCGGCGCCTGGTGATGATACCGCGGCGGGGCAAAACGCCGGTTCTGTCTATGTCTTCACTCGTGCGAACGGCGTGTGGACTGAGAGCCAGAAACTTGTTGCCAGCGACGGCGGAGTGAACGGCCATTTCGGACAGAGCGTAGCAATCGATGGGAGTGCCATTGGGGTTGGAGCGCCTTCGAGCGGCGGTAGTGGTGCAGCCTATGTTTTTGACAATAACGGAACGGGCTGGACTGAGCGGAAAAAGTTCGTCAGCGATTCCGGTGGACAGGAGTTCGGCGCTTCCGTGAGCATCAGTGGCAGTAGTATCGCTGTGGTGCAGAGATCCTTCGGCACCGCGGCTTACGTTTTTATCCGCAATGGTTTCGACTGGACGAAGCAGGCCAAGATCGACATTCCCGGCGCGACAAGCGTCCGGCTCTTGAACGACACTCTCGTGGTCGGTGCGAGGGGGGGCTTTGGTGGACCTGGCACCGGCGTTTATATTTACACTCGGGCCGGCTCGACCTGGACCTTCAAACAATCATTCGACTGGAACGACGCCAACGGCCAATCGGTTGACTACAACGGCTCAACCATCGTCGTCGGCGATGCCGGAGGCATTCTGGCTGGTGCGCCTGACAAATTTGGAGCCGTGCATGTATATACACTGAACAATGGAACCTGGGCTCCGGCACAGACCGTCCTTGCGAGCGATGGGGCGATCGATGATGAGTTCGGTTTCTCGGCGGCGGTTTCCAGCACCGATGAAATTATGGTTGGCGCTCGCTACCACGATCCGCCCGCGGGAACAGACGCCGGCTCGGCTTATGTCTTCACCCGCAACAACGGCACCTGGAACGAAACGCAGAAGCTGGATCCCTCGTTTAACTACGAAACAGCATATGCCCAGTTGGGCAGCGCCGTCGCGATTGAAGGCGACACCGCGGTCGTCGGCGCATTCGGCGAGAATGCAGCCTACGTTTTCAAGCGCAGCGGCACAAGTTGGGCCTTCCAACAAAAGTTGTTCTCCCCTGAAACAGGCTCTTTCGGCGGCGGCGCGTTCGGCGTAAGCGCTGCTTTAGATGGCAACACTCTGGCCATCGGCGCATATCGCGCGGATGGCAACAATAACGTGGCCGGGGCCGCTTTTATCTATGTTTTCGACGGCGCGAACTGGGTCCTTCAACAGAAAGTCTTCGCAGGCGACGGCGACTATGGCGACGACTTCGGCTACAGCCTGGACTTGGACGGCGATACGCTGGCTGTGGGAGCGTGGCGTCAGCCGTTAGGCACTCATCGCGGCGCAGCCTACGTATTTACCCGCAGCGGGACGGCCTGGACGCAGCAGCAAAAGTTGATTGCCAGTGATGGCGAAGCTCAAGACTACTTCGGAGGCAGTGTCGGCATCAGTGGCAGCACTATTGTCGTCGGGGCGCCTTTTCATAACGCACCCGACTTGCTAGGCCAGAACGACGCCGGCGCGGCTTACATTTTTGAGTACAGCGGAGGCGTTTGGGCTGAGCAGCAGTTAATATTGTCCCTCGACCACGAGGGCGGCGATTTTTTTGGCGCGAGCGTCGGTATTTGGGGAGATACGATCGCCGTCGGCGCTTATCATGACGATACCCCGCCGGCCTATGACGGCGGCTCGGCTTATGTCTTTACTCGCGGCGGAGGTCTTTGGACACAGCAGCAAAAGTTGATTGCTCCCGATGCGAAACTCGGGGATGAATTCGGATGGAGTGTTGCCTTGGACGCCGACAACATCGTAGTCGGCGCTTACCTTCACCGTAACACAGCCGGGCTTTACACCGGTTCAGTCTACGTCTTTGCCCGGACGGGAAGTAACTGGAGTCTGAACCAGCAAATTCAAGCCAATGACGCCGCAAACTTTGACTACTTCGGCAATAGCGTGGCGGTGAGCGGAGATACAGTTCTTATCGGAGCGATGCTTGCTGACGCAAACGGCATAACGGATGCCGGCGCCGCCTACGTCTACCGCGTTTTGCCGATGACAACTCCCGGCCCAATCATAAGCAGCTTCCTGCCCGCGAGCGGTTTGCCGGGCGCCGGTGTCACCATTCTCGGCAGCGGTTTTACCGGCACGACTGCTGTTTCATTCAATGGCGTTGCCGCTGCTTTTACCGTCGACTCCGATACCGAGATCAATGCAGTTGTTCCAACCGGCGCCTCCACTGGATCAATCACGGTCACCGGGCCTAACGGATCGGGGATCAGTCCTACTAACTTTATCGTGCTGGTAGACTCCGATAGCGACGGTATGTCCAACGACTTCGAGCAACAGTATTTCGGGAATCCAACTGCGGCACCGCCGGGTGATGATTCCGATGGCGACGGCGAAACAAACCTCGAAGAATTCCGTGCCGGAACTGATCCACTCGATTCCCAGAGCGTTTTTCGTATCACTGAGATCCGCCGTGAGGGAAACGACATGGTGATTGTGTTTCCCGCCCTGGCCGGAAAACGCTATCAGGTCGAAGCGACTGCCGACCTCGGGACTAACTTCCCGATCCTCATCGTCACGGTTCCCCGGTCCGCGTTGGGTTACACGGCAGAAGTGACAGACCCGGACGGCGTAGTGAACGCTCCGCGCTACTATCGCATCGTGGTGTTGCCGTAACCGTAAATCGACGCGACCGCGTCACTCACAGAACGGCCGCAGCCGCCGGCGACAACGCCCGGCGGAACCGACAATTTCTGTTTTCGTTCGTTGGCGGGTGATCTGCCCCGAAACGGCAGATTTCTTTACTCCCATCAGGAACTCGGCCGGCCCGTTCCGTTAGAAACACATAAGTATGAAGAACGCGAATTACCGGTTCCATGGCTCCCCGATCCTTACGGATCGGTTACTGATCCTTGCCCTTTCACTTTTCGGCTTTCCGTTCTCGGCTTTCCCTCAAGGCCCGCTTACTCCGCCCGGACCCCCCGGCCCGACCATGAAAACGCTCGATCAGATCGA
>DATFCK010000058.1:0-8047 GCA_035253185.1 Chthoniobacterales bacterium
AATAACCATTATCTGATAACGAAGGACCCGAGCGCCTCCGGCAGGTTCCGGGTGTAACGGGAATCCTGCATCCTGCATCCTGCTCCTGCTCATAATCCTGCTCCTGCTCCCGATCGGTCTTCGCCGCCGTCCGGCCTGCGGGCTTTCCCCCGCTCTGAGATAACCGGCTACTCGTTAGGCATTCAAATCACAACCGCAATCCATTGATGTCAAAGTTAAAAAAGTCGCTACGTATTTCAGTTATCCCAGCGGAAAAATTGTTTGCCGAAAACGATCATGTAAAATGAGGGCAGCTGTGGCATGGCGATTCTTGAACAAACGCTGCGAACGTTTTGGCACCTGCTTATTGAAGCAGTTCCGCTGTTCCTGCTCGGGGCTGTTTTGGGTGCTGCGTTGGAAGCCTGGTTGAAACCAGAATGGGTTGGGCGCTGGATTGGCGGCGGACATCGATCGGTCGCGACTGCGGCATTGGCTGGAGCATTGTTACCCGGCTGCGCGATGAGCACGATGCCATTGGCACACTCGCTCAAACAGCGAGGTGCCGCTGTCGGAACGCTAACGGCATTCATCATGATCGCGCCAATATTGAGTCCGCACACGATACTGCTGACCGCCACCCTTGTGAATGTGCCGATGGCCATTGGCCGGGTGGTCTTGTCTTTCGCTGTTTCGCTCCTCTTGGGAGGATTTTTAAACGCAATGCACGCGCGCAGCAGGGTGGCTTCCGCAAACATTAACGGCAACAACGCAACGCCTGACATTATTGGCGTATCAACAGAAGGCGGCGGTGGCGTTTTGGGCGCGGCGTCCGAACGAGACCAGTGCTGCGCAGGGGAACGGGCGCCTGTGAACAGCTCTTCTCGGCAACGATTTTTCGCCCAACTTGTCGCGAGCCTCAGAACCCTGACCCCGTTTCTGTTAGGCGGACTTTTGGCAGCAGCGCTTGTCTCGGCTCTGGTGCCCGCCGAAATCGTGCGGCAATATCTTCGCGGCGGTTGGACCGCCTACTTTTTTGCCGCTGTAATCGCTTTTCCAATCTACGTCTGCGACGGTGGCGAGATCCCTCTCACCCGCGCTTTACTGCAAATGGGGGTTGGGCCCGGTCCAGCATTTTGTTTTATGCTCGCCTCGGTCGGGACCTGTCTGCCGACGATTGCCATGGCAACACGGATCGTGGGTTGGAATGCGACTTGCAGCTACATCGCGGCCTGGCTCATTCTCGCGGTCGGGGGCGGAGTGGTAATGGCAATCCTGCTATAATTTTCCTCCTGGTCTCTTTTCGAGGCTTCGCTAATCGGTGACATCAAAAAATCACGAACTCTCAGGGGGCAAACGTGAAATATCTTCCCACCTGGCGCGCGCGTGCCTTTTTCAGAACCAAAACCGCGGTCGCCGCATCTTCCGATGCCACACCGGTGCTGTCGAAAATAATGACTTCTTCTTCGCTGGTACGCGGTGCTTTTTTACCCGAAACCACCTCCGATAATTCGGCGTAAACATCATCCCTGCCCATTAAACCTGCGACGATGGCGTGATGCGTATCGCCGATCATGCAGCATTGCTCAAGGCTGTCGGCGACGATTTTGGACGAGGCCATGAGTGCCGGATCGATCTCCTGCTTGTTGGCATCGTCGGCGCCGACGGCGGCGATAAACATTCCGGCGGGAACGTCTTTTTGCTTTACGAAAAATTCGCGAGAGGTCGTGCAGGTGACGCAGAGATCGCTTTTTCCCAGCGCGGTTGACAGATCCCTAACCGGCTCGATCTGCACTAACAATTCCGATCGCATTTTGCTGGCGAAGTTTTCGGCGGCAACTTCGTTTGTATCGAAGACGTAAACGGTCTTTACCGGCACCACCGCCTGCAGTGCTTCAAGCTGGGCGCGGGCCTGCTGGCCGCAGCCCACCAGCGTCAGCACGGAGGAATTCGTTCGCGCCAGATATTTGGCAGCGACCGCGGAAGCTGCCGCCGTTCGCTTGATCGTGATATCGATGGAATCCATGACCGCCAGAGGCGATCCATCGTCGCCATCGCAAACCACAATTAAGCCTTGAATCGTGGGCCGGCCTAACCGGATTGGATTGTCGGGAAAATTGGTGTTGAGCTTGGCGACGATATAACTTTTCTCCTCCGGCAGGACGCCGGCTTTCACATGCAAGCCGCCGCCGGATGCTTTCACTCCCAGAATTCCTGCGGCCGGTATTTTCCCCTGGCCCTGGAGGCGGAACACTTCGTCCACCGCCTCGATGCATTCGGGCAAGCTGAGCAACGTCGCGACTTCGCTCCGATTTAACAGAAGCGTACCGTCAAACTTCATTGGAGTGTCCGACCGATTGGGAGTTTTCATTAGGTGATCCGACCGGCCAGATCGCAATCACGCAAACCGAGCGGTGGAAAAGAAAAAATGTATCAGCCAAGCGCGGTTTCTTCACGCGCTTAACGTTTGCATGTTGGTTCCAGGGCCGCAGGCATAGCAGCTGGGAATTTGCATTGGCCGGCTTTTGCATAAAACGCGCGGCGGAATAGTAGCCGCGTTCTTCGTCATTTCGTCCATTTTCATTCGCCGTCATCCGAACCAGCTGGAAGACGCTCGGAAATTGGGTGATGTGAACTCTCGCCGCGCCGACCCAAGTGCGCTTTTTTTACCTCAAATAAGCATGATGGTGCCGCCCCTCAAGCCTGCCATTTGGGTTTCGGTTTGAAATGGAGCAAACGTAATCCGTTCAGAACGACAACAACGGTGCTGCCTTCGTGCCCGAGTACGCCGACAGTTAGGTTGATCTTTTGAGCTAGCGCCGAGACTAACAGCAGGCCAATCACACCCAGCGAGATGATGATGTTCTGGCGGATGATTGCGCGCGCGCGCCGGCTCAATTCGAACGCCTGTTCGACATTCTCGATTTTATCGTGCATCAAAATCACATCCGCTTGTTCGAGGGCAGCATCCGAGCCGCGGGCTCCCATTCCAATCGACACATCGGCAGCGGATAGGCTGGGCGCGTCGTTGATCCCGTCGCCAACCATGGCAACCTTTTTCCCGGAAGCGCGCCACTGATGGATACTTTGCAATTTTGCCTCGGGCGAAAAATCCGCCCGCACATCTTCGATTCCAACCTGACTGGCTACATGTTCAGCCGCTGCCAGCCGATCTCCGGTCATGAGGGTGACGCACAAACCACGACGCTTTAGGAAGTCGATTACTCGCCGCGAATTGGGGCGGATTTCATCGCGGAGGTAAATGACTCCAATCACCTGACGGTCAGCAATCCAAACTTCCGCGTCGCTGGTTGTTTCGACGGCCGGAAGTTCGATTCCGCGCTCGCGCAATAATTTTCGGCTGCCCATCAAGATTTGTTCTCCGTTAATCTTCGCCTCCATGCCAAGACCGGGAATGTTATTGAAATCCGTTGCTGGAATAAGAACCAGCTTTCGCTGGTCTGCTTCACTTGATATTGCTCGCGCCAGCGGGTGCGTCGACAACCGGGCAATGGAACTCGCGATTGTTAGGATTGCGTTTTCGGACCGGGAATTGAACCCAGCGATCCTCGATACCACCAAAGCGCCTTTAGTAAGCGTGCCGGTCTTATCGAAGGCAAACTGCGTGACGCCCGCAAGATTCTCGATCGCGACGCCGCCGCGGAATAAAATGCCCTCGCGCGCGCCAACTGCAATCGCGACCAGAATGGCCGAGGGAATGGACAAAACCAGCGCGCAAGGCGAAGCGACCACCAGGACGGTCATCGCGCGGTAAAACGCGTCCGACGGAGCATGACCCAGCAAAAGCAGCGTCGCGAATACGATTGCGCCAAGTGAAAGCGCGACCCAGGTGTAGTAGCGGCTGAAGGAATCGGTGAACCGTTGGGCAGGCGCCTTTTGTTGTTGAGCACTCTCGATCAAAGAAACGATTCGGCTCAGGGCGCTGTGTTCGAGCGGACGAACGACGCGAATGACGCATTGTCCATCGATGCTCAAGGTGCCGCCGGCAGTTGGGTCGCCCGGTCGCTTCAATACCGGCAGAGATTCGCCGGTCAGCGCCGATTCGTCGGCGGACGTTCCCCCTTCGATAAGGATCCCGTCCACCGGAAAAAGCTCACCCGCCTTTACCAGCAACTCGTCATCGATCGCAACTTCTTCGACCGGAACCTCGGTCCAATTCGTTCCATCACGCCGAAAGGCACGCTTCGGCGCTGTTTTCAAAAGTGAATCGATTGTCCGGCGGGTTCGATAATTCGCGAATTGCTCCAAGGCATTGCTCAGCGAGAACAGGAACAGCAGGGTCGCGCCTTCGGTCCACGCCCCGACGAAAACTGCGCCCAGGGCAACGGCGACCATTAAAAATTGGATGTCGATCTTCCCGACTTTGAGAGCACGCCAGACATCCTGGATCGCAAACCAGCCGCCCGTAATATAGGCGATAGCAAAACAGGCTGTGACCGCGGCGGCGCCGTATTCGGCACGCCGAAAAACGACGCCCGTCAGGGTGCTGAGACCACACACGACGGCCAACAGCAACATGACCCGGTAATCACGGACAGTCGAAGGGGGAACCGGTCGATTCCGCCACGTCGGAAGTCGGATTCGCTTCCAGACAACTTTCGGCTCGTCGATTGGATGGACCCGATGAAACTCGGTGGTTCCGTCACCGGTGAGATGCTGATGAAACTCGGCGGAAATCTGTGACGGCTGCACCTGAACGCTCCATTCTCCCGAGAGATCGCGCAGGACGGCGGATTCTATCTCGCTTAAAACGTCGTCGGCCGGTAAACGATAAAATCCGAGATAAACGGTGCGAGTATGCGGATCGAGTCGAATTTGTTTTACATCCGAATACTTTTCCAGGATCCGGGTAACGGTTCTGGAAATCGACCCGGCTGGCAGCTTATCCGAAACTAACGACGCCTTCATTTTGCTAACGATTTAGCCAGCTGAAACAAATCGGGTTTGATCGGCTTTTGCTTTCCAACCACGTCGATCAGCGGTGTGGTCGTGATTACGGCTCCTTGCATTCCGGCCAGAAAATCGGTTTCCCCTTCAACTAAATGATCGACCGCTGCGGCGCCGAGTCGCGTCGCCAGGATGCGATCAAAAGCGGTAGGCGCGCCGCCACGCTGAACGTGGCCTAACTTCGTGACACGAAGTTCGAATTGCAATCGAGCGCTGTGTTCCAGAAAATACGCATGAAGCTTCTTCGCGTCATACGATGAGCCTTCTGCGACGACAACCAGCGCGTGCGATTTGCCGCGCTCGTAAGCGTCGCGCAACTCCTCGGCGATGGCCTCCGGGTCCGAGTCAATCTCAGGAACGACAATTGCGTCGGCTCCGCCGGCGAGGCCGGCCATCAAACCCAGGTAACCGCATTTTCGTCCCATAACTTCCACCAGGAACGCCCGGTGATGGGACGAAGCAGTGACTTTCAATCGGTCGATCGCTTCGAGAGCAATATTCAGGGCAGTATCCACCCCAATGGTGAGATCGCTTCCGCACAAATCGTTGTCGATTGTGGATGCCACCCCGGCGGCGGCGAAACCAAGTTGGGCAAGCGCATGAGTGCCGGTCTGTGAACCGTTACCGCCAATAACGACGAGCGCGTCAATGTTATGATCGCGCAAATTCGCAACAGCTTTTTTGACGCCGGTGTCGGTCCGAAATTCATCGCAACGAGCCGTTCCTAAAACCGTGCCACCGAGATGTGAAATGCGTCCGACATCACGTGGACCCAGCGGCCGGAAATCGCTCGCGAGTAGGCCGGCGAAACCATTTCGAACTCCTAGCACTTTGATTCCAGAGAACGCGGCGCGGCGAGTGACCGCACGAATCGCCGCATTCATTCCCGGCGCATCGCCTCCGCTGGTAAGAACCGCGAGTTGACCAATACGAGGTTTGCTCATGCGTAATATTATGGCCGCAATCGTTGGTTTACCTTTTCGGTAATTGCGATTCCCGCGTCTTTTCTTGCCCCAAGAAATGCACAGCCTTGCGCAAGGGTTGCGAAGCGTTCAGCGCCGCTGAGGGCAAGATACAGATGTGCCGACCAGCCATATAGACATCGCAGACCAGCAAGCAGCACAAACGCTGGATCTCAAAAAAATCCTGGTACCACTCGATTTCTCCGCGCCATCGAAACAGGCTTTTCAATATGCGCTGCAATTCGCGCGGCAATTCGGAGCGGAACTCACCCTGATCCACATTCTGAGTCGAACCGCTCCCAGTTTTGCCGACCTTGCCACTGTCCCGTCGTTTTCCGAACGCGAATTGGACGATACGGAGAAGAATATGACTGAGCTGGTCGCAGTGGCGCGGGCGGCTCAACTGGCGGCGACACGTTGGACGCTTCGAATCGGGCTACCCGCGCACGAGATTGTGGAGGCGGCGAAAGAGCTTGATGTTGATCTCATCGTCATCGCCACTCATGGGTATACCGGCTGGAAACATTTTTGCATCGGCAGCACGGCCGAACGGGTGGTGCGGGCCGCGCCCTGCCCCGTGTTTGTGGTGCGCGAAAAGGAACACCAATTCAATGGGATGTTCACATGAAGACCACGACTAAAAAAACACCGAGTAAGCGACGACTGTTAGGCCGACGCCGTATTAAGAAAGGTCGGCCCCCCGGACGGATTGAGTGCGTGCATCGAGTCAGTCCTTGTGAATTTTCCTGTGGCATTGATGATCACCGTGCACTGCTGGTCGAGGAATCACTGGACGAGCGCGAAAGGAGAGGCTGATATGACAAGAGACGAGATCGTAAAAGAGGTAATCGAACATCCATTCCTGCAAGGACTGAGCCATGACCAGCTGAGTTTGCTGAAGGATTGCGCGTTATCGGCGCACTTTAAAGCCGGTGAAGTGATATTTCGCGAGGGGGATCAGGCCGAACGATTCTATTTGATCACAAGTGGGAAAGTCGTGCTCGAATCAGGTGCCGGCTCCGGACCGCCGGTGGTTATTGAAAGCATCGGCGCAGGCGATCTGCTTGGCTGGTCCTGGATGATGCCACCCTATCAATGGCATTTCACCGCCCGCGCGGTCGAACCAACCGAGGCAATCTCTTTTGCCAGCACAATTTTACGGCAATATTGCGAGCGCGACCATTCGTTAGGGTTCGAGCTGCACAAACGGATGAGCGCCGTCATGATGCGAAGATTGCAGGCCGCTCGGAAGAAAATGATTGCGATTCATGCCCATGGCGAAAAGTTGCAGCCGGTGGGGTTATCTCCGTTCATGGAGCAGGAATTCGACACTGACGGATACGTTGACCCCGATAGCCAAGCGCCGACGCAACCGTTACCAGCCGACAGCAAATCACCCGTTAAGTAACACCGTGCGTCTCGCTCCAGCTCCAACACAAACTCGTCCAAATGGCTCCAATTAAAGCTGATCAACCGGCAAGTAACTATGCCCGGTCGAAAACGCGCCCGGCTCGCCCGAAACCCATTGTCGAATTGCGCGATGTGAGTCTCAACTTTGGGCCGAAGAAAGTGCTGGAAAAAGTTTCGGTTGTTGCTGATCCGCAGGAGCGTCTCGTAATAATTGGCCAGAGCGGTGCCGGTAAGACAACCCTATTGCGTTTGATTCTTGGAATTCTGCGGCCAACCGCCGGTGCGGTCTTCTTCCGGGAATCGGAAATTTCGAATCTTTCGGCACGGGCGTTGCAAAACATCCGCCGGCGCATTGGCATGGTGTACCAGGACGCAGCATTGTTGAGCTCGAATACCGTCCGAGAGAACCTCGCTCTGGCTTTACAAGAACTAACGAGTAAATCGCCGGCCGAGATCGATCGAATTGTTGATGAAAAACTGGAGCTGGTGGAGATGGCCGGCACCGGAAAGTTGCTGCCATTTGAATTGAGTGGAGGGATGCGAAAGCGAGTTGGGATCGCGCGGGCGTTGATGATGGAACCCGAGCTGATACTATTCGATGAGCCGACGCAGGGACTCGATCCGGTCGTAAGCGCGGTCATCGACAAATTGATTGTTGATCTCACCGAACGCTCCAACGTCACCTCCATCATCGTGACGCATCTTATGGACAGCGCTTTTCGTGTGGCCAC
>DATFCK010000059.1:0-2360 GCA_035253185.1 Chthoniobacterales bacterium
CGACCGGCGGTTCGCAATTCGACAGGCCCGGAACGTAGCTGATCCAATGGTTTCGCGGCTCCGAGCAAAACCCCTGGTGTGGCCAGGGACAATCACTCGGCACCGGCTCGGGGGCAATCGCAAGTCCGTGGGAGAAGGCCACTTCTACCGAATTTCGGAGATCAAACGGTGCAATGTTGTCTTACCCAACTGGCGGCGGATTGCCTGATCCGTTTCGTGCGAGATTCGGCCTACGATTGTTTTCATGCTGCAACTCACCGGGCATGCCCGGAAGGCCCGGCGGCGGTTTACCGCGATGGCGGGCCGCCAAGCGACCGCATCATAGATGTCCAGCAGGGTGATCCGGCTCGGCGGTTTGGTTAAGGTGGCCCCGCCTCGTTTACCGGTGCTGGTCTCAATCAATCCAGCGCGCCGCAGCGCCAGGAGCAAACGTCGAACGACTACCGGATTGGTGTTAATGCTCGCGGCGATGGTGCGCGAGTCGAGAATCTTTCCCGAATAGGCCAGCATCGCCAGAATGTGAAGGGCAAACGCGAACTGCTGATTAACCACGCGGCCCAAATGTAAGCATGTTCGTTACAATTTCATCAAAAGCCCCATCCTGGGAGGAAGATTTTTACCTGTCATTCTATGGACAACGTGTATTGCGTTTGAGGACAGCTGATCGCGATCGTCCGTTAGCGCACAGTCTTCACTCCGACACCGTTTCACCTCATTGTCGGCACGCTGCCCTGCGAGGAGAACACCGCAACTGGATCACGACCAGACAGTTTGCCTGCCGCCGACCACCCGAATCGGCTGATCAGGGCACCGATCACGAAACAAATTGCCGCCATGGGAATCAATCCGAGAAAACGCAGAATCAACGACGCCGGGCCGCTGAATAATCCGCCTAACCGAATAGTCCAGCCCGACGCGCCATGATGACATGCGCTGTCGGCGGGGCCGTGCCGGTCAATCGTTAGCCAAATTGCCAAAACAGTTTCGGCCGCGGCACTGAACAAGCCCAGCATATTGAGCGCGGCAATCCGATGCCCCAGCAACTCCAGAATAGCGACAGCGGAGCCGAGCCCGGCGATTCCAAAATGAATCGGCAACTGGATTCGATGGAGAAACCACGCTGGAATCGCCGTTGCTCCAAAGAGAACCCCGGTATAGGTCGCCAGCAGCATTCCAAACATCGCGGACGCCGCCACAAACACAGTCGCGAGGACATGCAGGATTTGATCGGCGCTACCACTGAAAGCGTGAGCTCGATGCAATTCGAATACGATCCACCCCGGGGCGACGGACGCGCTGAAGAAGGTAAGGATCCACACGCCCATCGACATGGCCGATTGAGGTTTGAACACCCGCAGCATGTTGATGAACAGCAGTGGCCTACCAAGATCAGCAATCAGCAACATCGGCGAAATGATCACTCCCCCAGCCGCCAGCCACAAGGCGGCTCGCGCCACATCGCTGTGACCGAAAATCCCGGCCGCCGCGGCGATAATTGCGGACATTCCGGCGAGCCCGCCGATAAAAAGGTAAATCGGGATTTCCCATGTCCACACCGGTGGCTTAACGACCGGCTGGCCATAATAACCGGGCTGGCGCGGGATGGGTCCTCCTGCGACATCGACGCCGTTACCCGCAACTGCTCCTCGCACTGCCGCTTCCTGCCGGATCTGTTCCAGGCGTTGTTCGCTGGGTTTTGGGTTCATCTCAATTCTGGG
Source organism: Chthoniobacterales bacterium (assembly GCA_035253185.1). GTDB lineage: Bacteria > Verrucomicrobiota > Verrucomicrobiia > Chthoniobacterales > UBA10450 > DATFCK01. The sequence continues at coordinate 1,719 of DATFCK010000059.1, forward strand.
GAGCGCACGCTTTCAGCGTGCTGGTCGCCGCATTCTGCGGTGACAATCTTTAAACTTCGCGACCGCAGAATGTGATCGCCCGTACTCGGAACGAGCGCGCTCCCCGGAGGTTGTACGCGTCCGTTCATAGAAATGCGAATGCGCACAGAGTTGCCGCTATCGATGCAATTCCGGTGATTAGCGCGGCCGTCCAGGCTGACTTTAGGTAAATGGTTGGCACCTGCGGTTTCGGCGGCAGCCCGTAAGCTTCGGGTTCGCCTAACAACAGGAAAAACGCGTGAATTCCTTTAACCGAGGTCTCGGTGGGATCGTAGATCGCGGCGTCATCATATCCTAGCCGCCGCAAATGTTCGACCCGGCTGGCCGCGTGTTGGCGCAATTGGTCCAGTCGCCCGAACAGGATCGATTCGGTCGGACAAACCTTTGCGCAGGCCGGCACTAAACCGCTTTTTTGTCGATCGTAACAAAATGTGCACTTAAACGCGCCGCCGGCATCCGGCAGCGGTGCCGGTCGCCGGTCGATAACTCCGAACGGGCACGACACGACGCAATAGCCGCATCCATTACAGACGTCGTTTTGCACGAAAACAGTGGCAGTTTCGGTGCGCACAATCGCGCCGGTCGGACACGCTTCGAGGCAAC
>DATFCK010000060.1:0-2669 GCA_035253185.1 Chthoniobacterales bacterium
GAACGCGGGCAATCTTCTTTCCGACATCAAACCCGGTTACATGCTCGGTGCAAAACCGCGACAGCAGGCGATCGGACATTGCATCGGAATTTTGGCCGGTGCGCTGGCGGCGACTCCGCTTTTCTTTCTGCTTTTCCTGCCTCCCGGTGCGGATGGAATTCGCACGCCGTCGACGATTGTGTCCGATCAATTCCCGATGCCGTCCGCGATGCAGTGGAAAGGCGTAGCCGACCTGATCGCGCGTGGACTGAGCAGTCTCCCGACGTCGGCCGTCATTTCAATGGCAATAGCCGCCGGATTCGCCGCCTTCATCGAGATCGCGACGATTGTACGAAGAAAACCATTTCCGCTCTCGTCGGTTTCGATCGGACTGGGAGTGATACTGCCGCCCGACGCCTGCTTCGGGATGTGGATCGGAGCGTTATTTTTTTGGTGGCAGAGCCGGCGATATAAAAATCCCGGAACAAAAGGCCATCGGCTTTGGGTTGAAGGGATGGAGCCGATCTGCGCCGGACTGATCACCGGCGCCGCGCTTGTTGGCATCGGGAATGCACTGGCAAACGTGCTGCTGTAATCGAAGATGGTTGGCCTAACGTTGGCCGCCGCGGCCAAGACTTTTGCAAGCCGCCGGCGTCGCGCCGCTTTCCAGCAGCCGCGCGACGGGACGTCGCGTCTAAAAAGACACATTCTGCCGCCCCTCCAGGGCGGGTTTCATTTGTGGCGGGCATCCGGTGGTTCTCACCACCGGCCAATATCTTGCCTGCCTCCGGCAGGCTTTGGCGGAACCGGGCCAATGTAGAACGGCCGGGAGTTTGCGATCTCAAGTTTCTTCAGAAAGATCGATCAGTTCGGTGATCCCGTAGGGCATTCGGGATTGGTGCATCTTCTTTTCCTGATCGGCGTGTTGTTTGCCCTCGCCGCCTTGCGGCGAAGTCTATCGATCTCGCTGCCGGTAAACGAGTAATTGGGACGCTCCAGATCGGAGATAAGCCGTTAAAATTAAAACGGCTATCGGAGGGTGTTCTCTGGATTAACACCGGCCTGAAGGCCGGTGCTAATGAGAGCCGCAATATTACCGACAAGATCAACATCCAAACTTGCGGTAATCCATCAACTCGCATAAAACAGAGTTGTGCGCCTAACAATCCTCAATTGTGCCGTCGTTTGCCTGATCGTCTTCAATGCGCGGTTGTTTGGTCAATCGGAGCCGCCCAAAAGGATTTCGTCGCCTGACGGTAAATTCGCGGTGGAGATTGTCGACGAAGCGTTACCCGGAACCGACTCGCTGGACGAATTCACGTTAATCGTCTCCGCCAATGGCAAAACGCTGAGTAAAGTCCCGACATATGGCTACCTGATTGCCGCCCATTGGAGCGGCGACGGGAAGCACGTGGCAATCAACAATCGGCGGGGAAATTCAGGTGATTATGTTTGGGTATTCGATCTCAATTCCGGCAAGGCGGTGAAACAACCCGACGATCGGAATGGCGAAGCCTGGCAGAAAGCCGCAGCCGATGCCGTGCATAAAGAGTTTCCATCGGCTAACGAAGACACTCTTATTCGGGATTGGGTGACTGCGCAGGGATGGGAAAACAATCTACTGAAGGTCGTAGTTCGCTCAGTTTATCGAGGGGCGAAAGGCGCGTTCGATCTGGAAACGGTGGTCGATCCGGCTAACTGGAAGATCAAAAGTTCCAAACTGGTCCGGCAAAGCGTGGACGACGACTGACCTCCGCCCGGGCAAGGAAATTGGTTTGCCCGGCAAGTCCAGGGCGGTTTCGGTGAACCGCCGCTACCGCTGTCTTCGCCGCTCCAGTAGTTCGTCGATTGAGAATTTGCCGGCCCCGTTGAACAGGAAAAACAAGCCAACCGCGATCATCATCAATGCCGGGAACATGCCGCGAAAGGAATCGCCCCGGTGCGCGATGACAATGGCGAAGATGAAGTTGATGATGAAGATGACGGAAACCGGCCGGATAAACGCGCCTAACAAAATCGCGATTCCGCAGATCAGCTGGGCATACACCGACAAATTGGCGGCAAACAGCGAGTAAGGAACGCCGCGCTTGCGAAGAAACTGCTCGAACTCCAGCATATTATGCCAGCTGAGAATGTTATCCTGCACCCCCCAAATGATGAAACTGCCGATCAGGATGCGCAGAAAGATCGGCGCGTAGTCGCGATGTTGTTTGAAGAAGGCAGAATCGAGCAATTACTTGTCCCTTCAAATGCCTGGCATCGATAGTTGTAGCCGGGCGTTAGGCCCCGGCTACAAATTCGGAATGGTTAACCGCTATTGCTAGTGCAATTCGACGTGGAGAACGCGGATCTCGTTCTTTCCGATGTTTTGCACGGCGTGTTCCTCGTGGTCTCGGAACTGGACTTCACCGTTCTTCAACTCGACATCCTTGGATCGGCCTTTTTCGTCGGTAAAACGAACCCTGCCCCCTTTGATCACGTAAATCACAGAGTCAGGATGTTCGTGCATTGGGACGGTTGCGCCAGGCTTTATCGCGGCTTCGACAACCCGTACCTGTCTGTTTTGCAGGATCATTCGGTACATATCCGGAGCCAGTTTGACCGGATCTTCTTCGGCAGCGGACAACGCTCGCGCACAGCCGAGAGCCACGATGATAGTTAAAGTTTGAAACAAATATTTCATAATATTA
>DATFCK010000061.1:0-2904 GCA_035253185.1 Chthoniobacterales bacterium
AACCTGAATCCGATCACCGGGCCTTAGTTTATCAAATTGCGATTGATCCGCCGGAACATTGAAGGTGCGGCCGTTATCAATCACTTCGACCTTCACCAGCCACTGCTCATGTTTGAATGCGCGTGGATCGCGCCCCGTACCGCGATCTTCCCCCGGCATCACATACGAATCGACGGTAATTTCACCTTCCTGGTTCCCGTTAGGTGTCGGCGACTCGGCGGGGGACGTTGCGGCGGCGATGTATTCCTTGCTCAAGACAATGGCCTGCCCAGCGCGTTTTTCACACCCCGCCAGTTCCGCCACTAGCAGGATTCCAAGCGAAAAACGCGTCAGAAAACGCACCGGCAAAGACATGTTAGCGATCCTAGGCGGAGGCAGGGGCTTGTCACGGCCGATTAGTGAAGAGAAGGGACGAGACGACCTCATCCTTCCGGTGCGTCTTTCGCATTCTTTCGTGTCTTTGCTGCCCGCCGGCCGTAGCGTTGGCGGACGAGCAGCCGTTCTTCTAAAATCATGTCTGTACTCTCATGATCCAGATAAAATCCACTCCCGAGATTCGGGCTTGTTTTCCGGCGCTTAGCCGAAACCACCACGGCCATCCGGTCGCGTTCTTCGATGGACCGGGCGGCACCCAGGTTCCGCAGGCGGTGGTTAAAGCGATGACCGATTACCTGTATTATCACAACGCCAACACTCATTGGGCGTACCCCAGCAGCGAGGAGACCGATGCAATTATCAACTCGGCGCGCACCACAGTGGCCGAGTTTTTAAACGCGTCGCCGAGCGAAATCGCATTCGGCGCGAACATGACGACCCTCACCTTTCACCTCGCCCGCGCGCTAAGCCGTGAATACACGGCGAATGACGAAATTGTGGTCACCGAACTCGATCATCACGGCAACATTGCGCCGTGGAAACGGCTGGAGAAAGAAAACGGTGTTGTTGTTCGCACGGTGAAAATGATTGCCGAAACTGGCCAGCTCGATTGGGACGATTTCGAAGCCAAAATATGTGATCGCACCAAGTTGGTGGCGATTGGCGCTGCTTCCAATGCCCTCGGCACAATCAACGACGTTAGGCGCGCCACCTCGCTGGCGCGCGCCGTGGGCGCCCGCGTTTTCGTCGATGCAGTCCACTACGCTCCCCATCGATTGATCGATGTCCGGGCCTGGGACTGCGATTTTCTCGCTTGTTCTGCCTACAAATTCTACGGTCCGCACATCGGCATTCTTTACGCGCGAAGTGAACTGCTCGAAGCGCTCGATTTTCCGAAACTCATCCCGGCGCCGGATGTTGGGCCCGAACGCATCGAAACCGGCACGCAAAATCATGAAGGAATCGCCGGCGCCGCGGCGGCGATCGATTTCCTGGCGTCACTCGCACCGGAGGGAAACAGGCGCGAACGCCTAACGATTGCATTCGACCAGCTTGAAACGCGCGCGTCCCAACTCATTCAACGTCTTTGGCAGGGCCTGTCGGATATACCGCAGGTTCATTTGTTTGGTCCGCCGCCCGGAACACAGCGCACTCCGACGATCGCCTTTACCCACGAAAGAGTTGCGTCGACGGACGTCGCAAAAAAATTAGCCGAGCGCGGCGTATTCGCATCCCACGGCGACTTCTACGCCCTCACGGTCATCGAGCGACTCGGCCAGTTACCGGAAGGAGTTGTGCGCGCCGGCTGTGCCTGTTACACCACCGAAAGCGAAGTCGATCGATTGCTGGAAGTAATCGATTCGATGTCAAACTAGTCTGCGTTGAATCTTTTGTTCACATGCTGCGCTGTCCCTGGGCCACGACCGAACCGAACATCACCTATCACGACCGGGAATGGGGCGTGCCGGTGCATGACGATCAAACTCTATTCGAGTTTCTTATTTTGGAAGGCGCGCAAGCTGGACTCAGCTGGACAACAATTCTGAACAAACGCGAAAATTACCGCAAAGCGTTCGATAATTTTTCCGCCGAGAAGATTGCGAAATACGGCGCGCGCGATGTGAAACGGCTGATGAACGACTCCGGCATCGTCCGCAATCGACTGAAAATCGCTGCCGCCATTCAAAACGCGGAGGCATTTCTCAAAGTGCGGAAAGAATTCGGCTCGTTTGACCGTTACATTTGGAGTTTTGTGAATGGCAAACCGAAACAAAACCGCTGGAAAGTAATGTCGGACGTCCCCGCGCACAGCGAAGAATCAGATGCCATGAGCCGCGATCTCCTCAAACGCGGATTCAAATTCGTCGGCTCGACGATCTGTTATGCGTTTATGCAGGCGACTGGAATGGTTAACGACCATCTGGTAACATGCCCGCGCCACGCCAAGCTCGGGGGAAGGCGGGCAAAACGGTAGCCACAGATTTTCACCGATTTCTGAAAACGAATCCGAATCGCAAACCCCTCCAGTCATTTCGATCCGTGTCTATCTGTGTTAATCTGTGGCTACCCCTCTTATGAACGACGACAAAGACGATATTCAGCTCAGCGCAGTTGAAGATCATGGTGGAATCCTAACGATCCGTGGCGGCGGCGCGCGTCGGGATTGGAACGGCATACATTACAAGCAGGGTATGTCGGCCAAAAACGTCGGCACCACGAAATTGTCGGCTAACATTGCCACGATTCCGCCGGGCGGCGTTGCCCGCGCGCACATCCATGTGGGGTTCGAGCTGATCCTTTACATCGTGGAAGGCAAAGTCCGGCATGAATTCGGCCACAGACTGAAACAGGTTCTTGAAAATGAGGCGGGCGATTTTATTTACATCAAACCCGGCGTCCCTCACGAAGTGTTTAATATCAGCGACACCGAACCCGTGGTCGCGTTTGTCGCACGCTCCTCCGCCAGCGAGTGGGATGACATTATTCCCTACGACCGAAATCAGGAAGATTAACAATTGCAAATAGCGG
>DATFCK010000062.1:0-4622 GCA_035253185.1 Chthoniobacterales bacterium
ATAAATGAATTTCGATATTGACTTATATATCAAAATAATATCATTACAATATCAGTATTCGACAGTTAACATGAACAAGAAGCCTACCCCGCCCCGGTCAGAAACCTCCCCTTCGTCGTTTGCCTTCCGCCCGGGATCATCACCGTGGTGACTATCCGGGACACCAAATTCCTCGCCCATGCCTAATCCCCGAAAACCATTCCTCCTCCGGCTTCCACCGCCGTTATGGGCCAGTCTCGAGAAATGGGCTGAAGACGAGCTCCGAAGCGTGAACGGCCAGATCGAATACCTTCTGCGTGAGTCGGTTGCCAGGCGCAAAAAAGCGAAAAAAAACGCCAAATAGATGCCAATCTGGCCTGAAACGGACCTCACAAATCTATCGACTGAACTAAGCCGTGGATGCTAGCATCGACGTCCGACTTGGAACCCGGACAAACGGCTTGTTCAGAATGACAAACAAAGGGAAAACGTCCCAGCCCAGCCAGGCCCACCGCGGGGTCACACAACCGCTGGTCACCGTCGTCATTCCAACGATGAACCGGCCCGCTTACCTCAAACAAGCTCTAAGTTCGGTTTTAGCCCAGTCCTACCAAAACATTGAAGTTCTGGTGCGGGATAACGGAGATAATCGCGACACGGTAAAGGTTCTCGACGGTTTCAATGACGGGCGGGTTCACTATCTTCGGCACCCGCAAAACATCGGCATGACCGCGAACATTGTCGGCGGCTTTCGCCAGGCCCGCGGCAAATATGTCGCTAACCTTCACGACGATGATTTTTGGTCACCGGACTTCCTAACCAAAATGGTTAGTGCTTTGGAAGCGCACCCCGAGGCGGTGCTGGCCTTCAGCGATCATTATATTGTGGATTCGGAGGGCAGGATTCGGGGACGGCAAACGGAAGAGAACACCGCGCGTTTCGGACGCGCCGATCTGGGGGCTGGCATACATCGCCCATTCAAGGTCATGGCCCTGTCCGATTTCACCATCCCGGTGGTAGTGGCGGCGGTCTTACGCCGGGACGCGATCGACTGGACCGACTTTCCTAATTTGTCCTCGGCCTACGATTATTGGCTGATGTATCTGGCGTCCCGGGATGGCGGAGCCTGTTACTACATTCGGGAACGGCTGGCGTTTTATCGTATCCACACCACATCTGAAAGCGCGGTGGGCCGGACCCGTTTGAGCAGCGCCTTCATCGAAATCTACCATCGACTATTGCAAGATCACCGCGTCAACGAGCTGCATGACGAGTTTCGAAGAGCTCTGGCCCTCCACCAAACCGAAGGCGCAATCGCGTTTCTGCGTCAGGGTAATCGCGACGCTGCGCGACAACTACTCTCGCGCGAACTGCATCAGCGATTTTCGCTCAAAAGAAATCTCACCTATGCGGCCAGCTACCTGCCGCCCATGATCAGCAGGCGACTTCCCGGCAAATACCGCTTTCCAGCAGCCGCCTAACCGGTCTGACACAATCGGCGGCGTTTGAATAAATCGAAAGCGGCACAGGTCCGAGACGGCCTGGCATAGCCGCGACTCCCGAACGCCAGCGCGCTTTCGAGAATCAGTCGCGGCGGCGCGTGCCCCGAGTGTCGCCGGTGCGAACCTGGCTGGACCTTCGTACTATACGATAGACTCAGGCAGTTGAACTGCGGTACGCTCAGCGTGTGATTGTGCACGTCTGCCAGAGCGACGGACAGGCTATCGGCCAATTCGAGGAAGAAGAATTTCGCCAGCACATTTTCGCGAACCGGTTTCCCCAAGACAGCTATTACTGGCATGAAGGCATGGAGGACTGGCACCCGATTGCCGATTATCGGGCGCTGGCCAAAACGCAGAGGATTTCGTTTGCGCCCCCATTGAGTCGCACCGTCCGCATTAATATCGAGCCCAATATAACCAGGCAGCCGCCAAAACCTGAAAATTCTGTTAGGCGCCTTTGGAAACGCCTAACCGGACGGAAATAGTTTTCGTGGTCAGCGTTTTGGAGTGGGGTGCGTCCCCGCACCGCTTTCCGGGTTAATAGATATTCGGCCAGCCCCACTCGTCCCAAAGCGATCGCGAAATGGAATGCAACCTTGGGTGAACGACAGAACGTCCTTCAGTACGACGTTGATTTGCGGCAATTACAGCAGAAAAGAAAACATCGCCTAACGCCGCATAATGTGAATCGATAGGATGCGGCTTTGATGGCGGGCCAGGAGATAATCAATGAAGCAACCGATGATGGAATTTGGTTTGTTTCCCGATCTGGTGACTACGCGACAGATCAACATGCCGCTGGGACCGTGCCACTCCAGATTGATCGCGCCATGCGCGTTCTCGCCGTGAATCTTCGCCCAACCATGCGGACGGCCGGGTCTTTGATGCTCAGTCGGGATCAGCCCAAACTTTTTCAACCGCGGATCGGTCATGATCTTTTCGCGCATCGATCCGTGCCCGCTGGCGATGACCTGAATGACGGTTTGCACCTTCGCGGTTAGGTTGCCGCCAAACCGCTTCTTTGCAACGGATTGTTTCAGTCAAACATCTGTAGCGGCAGTTTGTGACCGTCGCACTATTCGGCAATTCCTCCGTCACACCATCAGCGGTTGCCAGGGATGGCGACTGCCATCTGGCCCAGCTACCCGGCTGATAATGCGACGGTCATCCTCCTTCGCTACGCTAGGGCGCGACAAGTAGACCGCCGCTACATTTTTATAGATCGCGGAACATCACGTAGGCGTCGACGTAGCCCTTGTCGGGATGCCGGAACGCGCGGGGCAGAGTGCCTACAATATTGAATCCGAGCATCTGCCAGATTCGAACGGCACGTTCGTTTGTCGAGACCACGCAATTGAACTGCATGGCGAGATAACCGAGCCGGCGGGCCTCGTCTAAACAGTGCTCTGCCATCGCCCGTCCGAAGCCCCTGCCCTGAGCGGCGGGATCTACCATGAAACTGGCGTTTGAGACATGTTTACCTCCGCCAGAACGGTTAGGGCGTAACGTATACGTACCAACGATTTCACCTTCGATTTCGGCAACATAGGTCCGGGTATCAGCGCGGAACCAGTAGGCAAACGCCTCTTCGCGCGATACATCAGGATCAATCGTGTAGGTGTCGCCGCGAGCAACAACGGCGTGAAATATTTTCCACACCGCGTCATGATCGGCACTGGTCGCAGGGCGGATATGTAAGGGACTTTTCAACGCCCCAACGTTCAACGGTCCGGCCGAACTCGCAACAAGGCTCAGTGGGGGCGATGGCGGTTTTCCGATGGCACGAGTCCATCGCTCGCGCTTACCGCGAATTTCACCTTCCTATCGTTCCTCTCCGACAAGGGTCGTGTTCTCGAATAGGAAGAAGATTAGGAAACGAACAATATCTAGGGAACGACCGGCAGCGTTAGCCGGGATGGATTACGCCGGCCGTGATGAATCTTCACCGTCCCCTGCTCCAGGTTAGGCAGGAAGAATGGAAAATCGCGGCTGGAAACCCGAAGGCGGATTTTGCTACCCGCTCTAAACCGGTGATTCACACCAAACAACGAGAAATTGATGGCATGTATCTTCCGAAACCGCACCGTGGTATCCTTAAACGCATTGCGACTAACGAGAACGGTGGCCCCGTTAGGAAGTCGTTCCACCAGTTGCACATAATAGTAGGAGTCGCGACTATCGGAAGAAACGAACAGGGTCACCTGCGGGACGCCCACAACATGAAGTGGCTGAGCGAGTGGTGCGGCCGTAAATCCGGCGGCATTCGCATCATTATCCAATCCGGTAACAACACGCGGGTCCAGAACGTCTCCCCCTTCATTAATAACAAGATTGGCCGCAGCCAGGGCAGTGACCAGAGCGTCGGCGTTCCCCAGCGCCTGTTCAATCGGAGCGAACACCGCCGGTAAAAAGCGATTTGGACGAACGCTATTCGCCCGCCCGCCTGAACCACTGGTCGACAAAGTCGATCCGTTAAGGGAATACGTGGTCGAAGTCGTATTTGGTAGCGGAAAAGTATTCGCGCTGACCAGTGCCTGCTCCGACCAGTTATCGGTATTTTCCGGCGCAACCGTCACCCGAGGCTCAGCCGTAATTCCGTTGTCGATTCCTTTTAACCAAAAATCGAACCAGCGAAGCAACTGGGCTCGCAGATACTGCGCTTCGGCGCTGCCGACGTCGGACGTGGCGGGGGCATGGCCCAGACCTCCGAGATAAAGCTTAAAGAATGGAATGTTAGTGCTCGCCTGGAAAAGGGAGATCGCTTGCTCCGCCGGAAACAGCCAGTCGCGCCATCCCTGAATCACAAATACCGGGACCGATAACTGGGTGGGATTAAAAATGACCGAACGCCAGTCGATGCTGCTGCAATCGCCGGTGCGCGCGTCCTCGGAATCGCCGCTGAGCAACTGTCGCGCGCGAGTGAACATCAGATCATCGTAATTGGGGTTTTGCGGATCGAAACCGCTGGCGAACAGACCGACGGTATAACTGAATTTTGCCACGCTGTTGGGACTGAGCGCCTGGTACAGATCGGTCCAGCCAATGATGGGCGCGGCTGCGGTTAGGCCGGCGACGTGGGTTCGCAAAAGTTCGAACGATTGTCCGCCCCCGTAGGACGCTCCGGTCACGCCGAATTTGCTA
>DATFCK010000063.1:0-6048 GCA_035253185.1 Chthoniobacterales bacterium
GAAAATGACGAATGACGGATGACGAATGGTGATGGCATAAATTCAAGGTTTAGTACTGCGCCAAATCCGGCTGAGGATTCGATGGAAAGAATGGGCTTCCTGCCAAAGCTCACGAGCCTCGGCTTTCAACTTTGGCTCAGACACAGCGATCATTCGCAGGAAGAATTTTGTTTCTCGAGATTCCTTGCGGCAAGTGCCAATGCGATTTTTGAAATCAGCCCGCGACACGCCATCGTCGGCCTCCGCAGTAGTTTGCGCCTAAGCTTGTACCAGCCCCTACCAATTGGCTGATCAATCGGATGTTTACCGGTGTCGGCGGCACTTTCTTGGCGAATAAGATTATTTTCTCTCCAAATAAGGAGGTTCGTTCTTCTAGATCATAAACTGGTTCGCCGCGATCTTCTTTAACCCGCAGCGAATCGAACTTTTCGTGCTCAACTTCCCAAAAATCCAATTCAGACAGAGACAGCTCGTGTGCCTGATACATTATCGAATCCCGCCATTCGTCATCCGTCATTCGTCATTTGGCCCGAGTAGCTCGGGCCTACTTTTTCCACACGTCGCCGACGCCTTCGCCGAACCAGCGTGTGCTAACGACCTTTTGTTGGGTGTAGAACTGCACGCCTTCCCGGCCCTGGATGTGAAGATCGCCGTAGAATGATTCGTCCCAGCCGGTGAACGGGAACATGGCCATGGTGGCCGGCACGCCGATGTTAATGCCTACCATGCCGGCCTTGACCCGATGCTTGAATTCTCGCGCCGCTTTTCCCGAATTGGTGAATATCGCGGCCCCATTCCCGAAAGCGGATTTGTTAGCCATTTCGATGGCATGATCGAGATCGTCCATCCGCATCACGTTTAGAACCGGGCCGAAAACTTCTTCCCGGGCAATGGTCATGTCGTGGTTCACCTGATCAACGATCGTGGGTGCGATGTAAAACCCGTTAGGCGCATCCTTGATCTTGATGCTGCGCCCGTCGGCGATAATCTTGGCGCCTTCCTTCTCTCCCGAATCCACCAGGCCCAGGACCCGGTCGCGGTGCTGGCCGGTGATGACCGGGCCCATGTCCGGCTGCGACTCTGTGTCGGTAGGACCAACCTTGATGGCTCGGGCTGCTTCAACCAGCGCGGGCAGGACGTGATCGGCGGCTTTACCAACCGCGATCGCGGTCGAACCCGCCATGCAGCGTTCGCCGGCGCAGCCAAATGCCGCGGTCGAAAGGGCCTCCACAGTTCGTCCCACATCCGCATCCGGCATAACGACGATGTAATTTTTTGCCCCGCCGTTCGCCTGGACCCGTTTCCCATGCCGGGTGCCGGTTTCATAAATGTGTTTGGCCACCGGTGACGAACCGACGAACGAAATTGCCCTAACTTTCGGGTGAGTGAGTAACGCATCAACCGACTCGCGTCCTCCCGGCACCACGTTCAGGACCCCCTTGGGCAAACCGGCTTTTTCCAGCAGCTCGATGATGAGCAACGCCGTTAACGGAACTTTCTCGCTGGGTTTTAACACGAAAGTGTTCCCGCAGGCCAGCGCCAGCGGAAACATCCACATCGGGACCATGGCCGGGAAATTGAACGGCGTTATCCCTACGCAGACGCCTAACGGCTGCAGCATCGTCTCGCAATCGACGCCGCGGGCGAGGTTTTCCAGAGTATCACCCATCAGCAACGTCGGGATGCTGCAGGCGTATTCGATATTTTCGATTCCGCGATAAGCGCTACCGCGGGCCTCGGCCAATGTTTTGCCGTGTTCGCGCGACACGCTTCGACAGATCTGGTCGAAGTTTTGCTCAACCAATTGCCGATAACGAAAGAACAAGCGCGCGCGTTCAACCGGCGGAGTGTCGCGCCAGGCCGGAAAAGCGGCCGCGGCCGATTCCACGGCTTCATCGACATGTTCCTTGGTGCACAGCGGCACTTCAGCGATGACTTCGCCGCGTGATGGATTGTAAACGGGAGTTTTGTCGACCCCGGTGATTTCGCGCCAGGAACCGTTTATGAATGCGGGACAGGGAGTTAGGGTGTTACTCATAAAAAAAGCTCCAAGATCCAAGCTCCAACATCCAGAGAAACTTCAACTTTAAAACTCCAATGGGATTGCGCTTAGCACTACTCTTAGTCGCATTCATTTCCGGTAAATGCTCGCGAAAATCAGGTGTAGCTCTTTCGCTTCGCGGAAGAGGTCGCGAGCTTCCGCGTTAAGCTCCGGCTCGGCTGTGGCAATCATGCGAAGAAAAAACTTTGTTTCTTTCGCTTCTTTCACACAACGGCCGATTACGCAGCGAAAGTCTTTTTTGGAAATACCTTCATTCGCTTCGCAGTAGTTTCCGCCGACGCTTGTTCCGCACCCGACCAGCTGGTCGATAAGCCGATTGTTAACCGGACCGCGAGGAATCTTCTTCGCGAACCCGATAATTGCCTCTCCGAAACGAGACGTGCGCTCCTCTAGGTCGAATGGATGTCTCGTTTTTCCATTGCCGTGCGGGGTCTCATTCAGCAACGAAGTCGAATCTGGTCCGTCCGCATACAAGCTGCGTGTTTTTCGGCCTTCGGGGTAGATTGGAGTTTGAAGCTTGGTTTTTCTCTGGAGCTTGGACGTTGGAGCTTGGAGCTTCACCCTTGGGTGCTTCACTTCGTTCCGCGGGCCAGCGCTTCGGATTGTTTGACGAAGTCGTCGCCGCTCCACTCGCTGTCGGCTTTCACCATTTTCTTGGCGGCGGCTTCGTCGGCGGCTGCCTTTTGTTTTTCCTTGCGCTCTTTCTGCATTCGAACCAGTTCCGCGTGAGTGGTGAAGTAATCGAGGCTCTTGCCTTTGAAGTCATCCAGCGTCTCGAACTTATGTTTCTCCATGAAGCCGAGCAGTTCCTCGCACATCCGCTTGACCATGTCGTAGCCAAACTTCATGACTCCGGTGCAGACCTGGGCGGTATCGCCGCCTAACAATATGAATTGGGCGGCGTCCGTGCCGGACTCGATCCCGCCAATCGCAGAGAGCGTCCGGCCCGGGAATTCCCGCCGGATCATGGTGGCAATTTCCATCACCATGCGTAGCGCAATTGGCCTAACCGCCTTGCAGGAATAACCACCGGGAGTGGTATAACCCTCCACCGTCGGTTCGGGACGCAGGGTGTCCAGATTCACCGCGGTGACGCTGCGAATGGTGTTAATCGCACTGACTCCCTGGCAGCCGGCTCGAAAGGCAGCCCGGCTCGGATCGGTGATCCGGGTGACGTTAGGCGTCATTTTCGCCCACACCGGTTTCTTGGCCGCAGCCATTACCCAGCCGGTAACTTCCTCGACGATCTCAGCGTTCTCGCCCATGGCCGCGCCCATCTTTCGTTCGGGAAGACCGTGCGGACACGAGAAATTCAATTCGAATGCATCGACCCCGGTGTCCTGGCAGCGTTCAACAATTTCGGCCCAGGCATCCTTGTTGTATTCCTCCATGATCGAGGCAATAAGAACGCCGTCCGGATATTGATCCTTGCACTTCTTAAACTCGTCGAGCCAGATGTTGAACGGCCGATCGCTGATCAATTCGATGTTCTCCCAGCCGACCACTTCCTTGCCGTCGCTCGTCATCAACTTCGCATAACGAGGCGTGACGTTGATGACCTTCGACGAATCGAGGCTGATGGTTTTGGCGATAACCGCGCCCCAACCTTCGCGGAAAGCGCGGGTAATTACATTCAAGTTCGTGCCCGGAGGACCCGAGCCGATGATGAAAGGATTGGGGAGTTTTAGCCCGTCAACGGTGGTAGCGAGTGTTGCCATATGAATCTCCTGAAAGAGGAAACTTTACCAAGGGAAACGGACGAGTGACAAGCCGGGAATGGGGACAGTAAGCACCAAATCCCAAACCCCAAGCTCCAGGGAAGCTCCAATGTTCAAACTCCAAAGTCGCAGCGCGTGACTTTGCTTGGGTTATTGAAGTTGAGATTTCCCTGGGGTTTGGTGGTTGGGATTTGGTGCTTACGATCGCTCAATCCAGGCGATGGTTTTATCGGCCAGTTTGTCGAACGCCTGGACCGCCAATTCGAGATGTTCCTCCTTGGTGTCTTCGATCTTGTTGTGACTGATTCCGTGCAGGCTCTGCACAAACATCATCACGGTGGGGATTCCAATTCTTCCCACCTCAGCCGCATCATGAAGCGGCCCGGAGGGAAGACGATGCGGTTTTGCTCCAGTTTCAGTGATCGCTTCATCGCTGAATTTGATGAGTTGCTCGTGAAACAGAACCGGCTCGATGTGCCAAAGCCGTTCCCACGAAACTTTGACATTCCCTTCTTTGGCGAACTTTTCGGCGGCAGCCTGCGCTTCGGTGAACATTCGGTTAAGCGCCTTGGCGTCAAGGTGTCGTTGATCAAGAGTGATGCGGCAGTCCTCAACCACGCTGGTGACAATGCCCGGCATCGTGGTGCACGAACCGATCGTACAAACTCCGTTACCGCTTCGTTGCGCGATCTGATAGATCTCAGGGCTCATTCTGGCGGCTGCCAAAAATGCGTCCCGGCGGCGGTTCATTGGCGTGCTTCCCGAGTGCGCGGCCTGACCATGGAAGGTGATCGCGTGACGCTCCACCCCGAATGTTCCGAGAACGGTGCCTAACGGAAGGTCCAGATCTAAAAGGACCGGTCCCTGTTCGATATGAAGTTCCTGATAGGCGGCCGCAGTCTTGAGTTCGTGGCCGGATTCCTTAACCCGCTCAAATTCGATCCCGTGCTCTTTCAGGGCCGACGGCAGGTCGATCCCGTCTTTATCTTTGAGGATGCGAGCTTCCTCCATGTCCAGGTTGCCGGCGCAGGCCGAAGAACCGAAAAGGCTTTTGCCGAATCGGGCGCCTTCTTCATCGGTCCAATCCACCAGCCGGACCGTCACCGGCGGTTTACCACCATATTGAGATTTGATGCGACGAAGGATCTCCACGCCGGCAATCGTGTTCAGGCACCCATCCAGCCAGCCGCCGTTAGGCACAGAGTCGATGTGGCCGCCGATAAGAAGCGCCTTCTCGGATTCCCCCTTGAGTGTTCCCCAAAAGTTTCCGGCGGCGTCGTTATGGATTTCCGCGCCAGTCTCTTCGACCTTTGAACGCAGCCACTCTCTCGCCTTTGCCCAGGTCGGCGTAAACGCGACCCGTTGCGCGCCATTTTCGTCGCCGGTTAGGCGGCGAAGCTCCTTGAGATCATCGATCGCGCGTTTCGGATTCACTTCGGCCATGGGTCGAGGATTTTGGGTTGGCGCGGCGGGTGAACGCGAGTCTTTTCTGGGGAGCGCAGGCTTGCAGCGTGTTGGTCGCCGCATGCTGCGGCGACGAACTTTGCGGTTGCGAGGACTCGCGGAGCATTGGTGGAATGTTTATCGAGAAGTTCGCGATGGCAGAATGCCATCGCCAGCACGCTGAAAGCGTGCGCTCCCCAAGCAAATCAGGCTGCGATGACGCTGGTCAGTTTCAAATTCACTGCATCGGCGCGAGTCCTTTCCGGGAGCACAGGCTGCCAGCCTGTTGTTGCCGGCAGCTTGCCGGCAAAATCTTTGTTCCGGGACAAGCAGCAAGCTTGTTTCGGCACAGCGGCCGAAACCAACAGGCTGGCAGCCTGTGCTCCCCGATCGGAAATCGCGCGAATCGTCGGTCGTGGTATGCGCCAATTTAGTCTGCGATGACGCTGATCAATTTCAAATTACGGCATGACGCGAATTTTTTGGTTAATCCAAAGCAGCGGAGCGCCGGCGCACTCCAAGTACGCCGAAACGTCCAGGCGGGGACACGAGTCTTTTCTGGGGAGCGCACGCTTGTAGCGTGTTGGTTTCGGCATTTTGCCGAAACAGTCTTTCTAAAGTTCGCGATGGCAGAATGCCATCGCCAGCACGCTGAAAGCGTGCGCTCCCCAAGCAATTCAGTCTGCGATGACGCTGGTCACTTTCAAATTCACGGCATCGACGCGAGTCTCTTCCGGGGAGCACAGGCTGCCAGCCTGTTGTTGCCGGCAGCTTGCCGGCAAAATCTTTGTTCCGGGACAAGCAGCAAGCTTGTTTCGGCACAGC
>DATFCK010000064.1:0-2501 GCA_035253185.1 Chthoniobacterales bacterium
TGGGGGCGGCTTCAGCGGATTCAGCGGCGGTGGGGGTAGCTTCGGAGGAGGCGGAGCCGGTTCGAGTTGGTAATCATGCGAACCAAGAAATTCATACGCGCGCTCGATCACGATCGGATTGTGGAAGCGATCCGCCGGGTCGAATCGAAAACTTCCGGCGAAGTTCGCGTTTACATTCAGCGCGGAAAACTCGACCGCGATGTGTTGGCGATAGCGCAGGAGAAATTTCAGTCGTTAGGCGTGCAAAATACCGCAGCCCGCAATGGGGTGCTGATTTTTGTGGCCCCGCGGATGCAACAATTCGCGGTGCTGGGCGATCAGGGAATCCATCAACGTTGCGGCGATGATCTGTGGCAACGGGTGGTCGATAAGATGAGCGTCCATTTCAAGGAGAGCCATTACACCGATGCGTTGGTGGAAGCGATCAGCGACCTGGGGGAAGTGCTGGCTCAGCAGTTCCCCCGACAGGCAGGCGACGTAAACGAACTGCCGGATGTCGTTGAAGGCGAATAGTTTAGGTGAATCGGCCGCTCCGGTCGGGCGATGCCAAAGATTAGCGGCGAAGCCGCTCAAATTGAGCTCCGAATTCTCGGACCTTTCCGGGTAACATCGCCCGCGGAGCGGCCGCTCCACCCCCTGCAATTGGGCAATGCCCCGCTTGCAAACACCCAAAACTGCGCTTAATTCCACGCTTCGCTGCGAGTTTTAAATCGCGCCGTTGGTCCCTGGGTTTCCGTCGCTGGATGCGAAGCCATACTCGCCAGGGGGAACCCGGCGACCATGCAATGGAGGACTGGAGTATTGGAGTGATGCGTTAACCGGGGACGGATTGTCTTCGCATTACTCCCATACTCCACCACTCCGTTACTCCACTAAAAAATATGCCAGTTCGTTACGGTCGTTTCGAAATGCCGAAGACTCTCGTCAAGGATGAGAGCACAGCCACTGATACCTATGCCAAGTTTGTAGCCGAGCCGTTCGAGGCCGGTTACGGACATACCATCGGCAACTCCCTTCGCCGGGTGCTGCTTTCCTCGCTGGAAGGCGCTGCCATTACCGCCGTCAAAATTACCGGCGCTCAGCACGAGTTCGCCACTCTGCCCGGCGTGGTGGAAGATGTCACCGATATCGTGCTCAACCTCAAGCGGGTTAAATTCAAAGCCGCCGATCATGAATCCCGAAAGCTTTCATTGAGCGTCAACAAGGAAGGCGAAGTCACCGCCGACGACATCCAGGTCGTCCAGGGCTTCGATATCCTGAATCCCAAGCAGACCATCTGCACTCTCGACAAAAAACAGAAATTTGATGCTGAACTGGAAGTTCGCGTCGGTCGCGGTTTCGCTACCGGCGAAGAAAATAAGCGGGCCGACCAGCCGATCGGTTTGATCCCGATTGATTCGATTTTCTCACCGGTCACCCGCGTTAAATACGCCGTCGAGAATACGCGTGTCGGACAGCGCACGGATTATGACAAACTTATTCTCGAGATCTGGACCGACGGCCGGTTGACTCCGGACGACGCGCTGCTCCAGGGCTCGGCGATTATGCGACATCACCTCGATGTTTTCGTGAACTTCAACGAAGACGTGATCGAGTTCGACGAAACCCCCGCCGGCGTGAGCGAGGAAAACATGAAGCTGAAGAAGCTTCTGAACATGAGCGTTAACGAAATTGAGCTCAGTGTTCGCGCCGCCAACTGTCTGAACAACGCCAACATCACCACCGTGGGTCAGTTGGCGCAGAAGACCGAGGCCGAGATGCTGAAATATCGCAATTTCGGCAAGAAATCGTTGAACGAGATTAAGGAAAAACTGCAACAGCTCGGTTTGAGCCTGGGCATGAAATTCGATCCCGGCCTGGTGGATATGCCGGTGGGAGTCGATGGTGCCGGAACAAACGGCGCCGCCGCGCAATAATTGTCAGGCATTCTGCGGAGGCACTTGCATGAGACACCAGAAAAAGACGGTCAAGCTCGGACGCACCGCGGAGCATCGCAAAGCGCTGCTCGCCAATCAGGTGTGCAGTTTAATCGAGCACGAGCGGATTAAAACCACCCTGGCCAAGGCGAAGGCGGTTCGTCCGCTGGCCGAGCGCATGGTGACGTTAGGCAAGAATGGTTCGTTGCACGCGCGTCGCACCGCGATGGCGGTTTTGCGCCAGAAAAATGCGGTCAAGAAGTTGTTCGACAATATTGCCCCGCGTTCATCGGAGCGAATGGGCGGTTATACGCGCATCGTGAAATTGGGACCGCGCCGAAGCGATTCGGCGCCGATCGCTTTCCTGGAGTGGGTTGATGCCGCTCCGGCAACAGAGGAGAAAGAGAAAGAGCCGAAGAAAAAGCAGGCGAAAGAGAAAGCGCCGAAACCGGAACAGGCAGAGAAGGAAGGGCCGGCGGGGGCAAAGCAATCTGCTACGCCTGCTTCGGAAGCGAAAGCTGAGCCGAAATCTGAAACCAAGGCGGCGGCAGAAGAAAAATCGACCACTCCGGCTGAAGAGCCGAA
>DATFCK010000065.1:0-5905 GCA_035253185.1 Chthoniobacterales bacterium
GCTGACGAACGTGATATTCATGATACCAATCGCCCCAACGAACAAGGACAGACCGGTGATGAATAATCCGGCGATCGCGATTGAGTTCTTTACCGGATCGAGTGTGCTCTTAAACGCCTGCTGTTCGTTGATGGAGAAATCATCTTTCTTCTCCGGGGGCAGCCCCCGGACTCGTCGCATCAACCCGGTGAGCTCGTCCTTCGCGTCGGCCAGTTTGTTTTTGTCTTTTACCTTCACCCGAACATCCGACTCGCTTTTGCTGCTGAAATATTTGTGGAATGCGCCTAACGGCATCGCAACCATTGAATCCCAGCTAAACAAGCCCAGGAACGTTCCCTGCCTGGCGTTTACGCCCACGACTTTGAAAAACTGGCCGTTGATCAAAACCGACTTGTCGATCGGACTCTCCGACGGGAACAACGCGTCGGCCACATCGTAACCGATAACTACCACGCTGGCGCCTCCGCGCGATTCGACTTCGCTGAAAAACCGTCCCTCTTTGCAATCGATGGTGGAGGTCACGATAAAGTCCGACGTCGTTCCCAGGACAAAGACGTTATCGACCTGGTTGCCGCCATATTTAATCGAACGAAACAGATTCGAGGTAGGAACAGCCAGAACCAGGTTCGAATTCGGCGTTCGTTCGATCATCCGGTTAAGCATTTCGGCGTATTCGGTTTTGATCTTTTTTCGGTCCCGGTAATTCCACCAATCGTTCACCCGTTTCCAAGGCCATTGGGTGACGTAAAGCACATCATCGCCCAGCACCGCCATGCTTTTATCGAACCCGATTGAGATGCCGCCGACGGCGGTGCCCATAAGCGTCACCGCGATAATTCCAATGATTACGCCGAGAGCAGTTAGGGTGGACCGGGTGAGATTCGACCGCATCTGAGCGGCCGCGATTCGCCAGCTTTCAGTCAACTCGTAGACGAAGCGTTTCATCTTCTATTCTGGGGAGCGCAGGCTGGCAGCCTGTGCTCCCCGATCCGCTTTTGTTACCGCCGTCATGATGCGGTCAACGCGGTCTGCTGCCGCATATCCACATTGCTCTCATCGCTTTCGATCACTCCATCACGCAGATGCACGGTGCGTCTGGCGTGGGCGGCAATATCGCGTTCGTGCGTGACCAGGATGATGGTGTTGCCCCGCTGATAGAGCTGCTCGAACAAAGCCATTATTTCTTCGCCCGTTTTCGAGTCGAGATTTCCAGTAGGCTCATCCGCCAGAATGATCGATGGATTATTCACCAGAGCCCGGGCAATCGCCACCCGCTGGCGTTGTCCGCCGGAGAGCTCGTTAGGCTTATGATGAATTCGATCGCCCAGTCCAACATCGACCAGCGTCTGGGTCGCACGCTCCTGGCGGGTTTCGGGATCGACTCCAGCGTAGATTAACGGGAGCTCCACATTTCGCAGACTGGTTGATCTGGGCAGCAGATTAAATGTTTGGAACACGAAACCAATCTCGCGGTTGCGAATCGCGGCCAGCTCGTCGTCATTCATCTCGGCCACGTTACGCGAGTTAAACTCGTAGCGGCCGGATGTGGGCGTATCCAGACACCCCAGCATATTCATCAGGGTCGATTTTCCGCTGCCGCTCGGGCCCATGATCGCGATGTATTCATTTCGCCGGATCTGCAGGGTGACGCCGCGCAAGGCGTGAACAGTCTCTTCCCCCATCACGTAGTCTTTGGTGATGTTCTCGATGTCGATGACAATCTCGCCCGAAGGGCGATGTTGAGTGACGGGTGACAAGTGATGAGTGACGAGTTATGCCCGCTCCGAAAGTTTGCGCCGCAACGAGTTTAGCATTTTTCGGACTTCGGTAACGAGCTCGGCTATAGCCTCCGCGTCTGCGGTCTCACCGTAGTGTAGTTCGACGCTGAGGACTAACTGCGTGTCGAGTTCAGCCACCGAACCTTCTGCGTGGGAAATGAATTGGATAAATTCCCCGGTTGTGTGTCGAGCTTGCCCTTCGGCAATATTTGACGGAATGGAAATGGCCGCCCGCCGCATTTGAGCAACCAGACCGAATTCTTCTTCAGACCGGAAGTTCCCGGTTAGGCGATAAATTAGTTTCGCGAGGGCGATACTTTTCTGCCAAACCACCGGATCTTTATAACTGCGAGTATTGATTTTCATCCTCGCGTCATACCGAAAAGCTTGTCACTGGTCACCTGTCACTGGTCACTTCGAAGATTCCTTATCGTAAGTCACCTTTGCTCCATTCTTCAGCTTTCGACTGATGGCGCTGTAACTGCCGGCAATGATTTCGTCGCCGGCTTCGACTCCGCTTTTGATTTCGATGTAAGTGTCGTCGGAAATTCCGGTCGTGACCCTGGCCCATTCCGCTTTACTGCCCTTTTTCTTGAAAACACCTTTGGTTAATCTTTCCCGTTCCTCTCTCTGAGCGCGTTTCTCGGCGGTTTCGTTAACGAACTCGGCGTTGTTATCCGCCTTATCGCGCTGCGCCGTTTTCAGTTTTCGCTTTTCGAGTTCCTCCGGGCTCAGGTTGGTGTCCCCGGTGCGAATAGTCACGGCCTGCATGGGCACGGCAACAACATCCTTGACCGTGGCAGTTTCGATCTCGGCCGTCGCGCTCAAACCCGGCTTGAGTTGAACGTCATGATCCTCAACCCGAATCTTTACTTCGAAATTTGTTACTTCTTCCTGAGTTCCGGTGCCGGTCGTCTTGCCGGTGTTACCAATCTGGTAAACAGTTCCCTTGAATTTCCGGTCCCCGTAGGCGTCGATTTTCACGTTGGTTTTGTCGCCGACCTTCACGTTAACGACATCGTTTTCGTTAACGTCGACCCGGGCTTCCATGTGATTGAGATCAGCCACCCGCATCACCTCGGTGCCGGCAAACTGATTGGTAGCTACGACGCGTTCGCCCAGTTTGCTGTTCAAAATTGTGACCGTTCCGTCGATAGGCGAATAAATTGTGGTTTTGGAAAGTTGATCCCGGGCCTGACTGGACGCGGCTTGGGCGCGCTCAATATCGTGCAATGAGCTTTCGTAAGTATTTTTGGCGACGTCGTGCGCTGCCTCGGCGGCATTGTATTCCTGAACCGAGATGGTGCGCTTGGCGATCATCTCTTTGGCTCGATTGAAATCGAGTTCCGCCTTCAACAGTGTTGCCTTCTGCTGAAGGTTAGTGGCCTTGGCCGCACTAATTGCTGCTTCCTGCTGTTCCAGCAATGCCTTGTATGAATCGGGCTTAATTCGAACCAATAGTTCGCCCTTCTTTACCGCTTTACCGTCATCAACCGGCAGTTCGATAATTTCACCCGCGACTTCCGGCGAAATTTTGACTTCCGTTTCGGGCTGGATCTTGCCGGTAGCCGAAACGGTTTGGACGATTGTCCGTTTCGCTGCCTTTTCAGTGGTGACCGGAATCGGTTTTTCGCGACGGCCCAGGATGGTCGACACAATGATCCACAGCAGCAAAATGGTACCGCCAATGATGAAGTAGCGCTTTTTCCGGGACCGCCGCTTTCGGGGCTTCGCGGCGGTGGCAGCCGGGGTGGCTATGGACTGATGCATGGGGAGCGAGGTTCAGCCCTCGTGAAGGGCGACACAAATAATGGGTATTTAGACTGTTGCCAAGCAATTCACGTTCAGAGGCATGATTGGGATGCGGGCGGCGCAGTGATTGGATTCAGCGGAGCGGCAATAATTTTAGTGTCGAATGTCTACAACAGCAAGAACTTCCGGTTTCTCTCGCCGCTCAGGATTGCTGATAACGTTCCTGAATCTGCCCGATAGCCCACCGGGCGTGCTCGGCGATCAACGGTTCCGGATCAGCCGCGGCTCGCTCAAGCGCAGCCAGGTCACTTGCATTTCCGACATTCCCCAGAGCGACACAGACGTTTCGGAGAAAGCCGCGCCGCTTGATCCGCTTGATGGGCGAATTGCGAAACATCTCTCTAAAGCCCTGGTCGCTGAGCGAAAGATAATCCCGTAAAGCAATACCGTTGGTGCCGGAGCGCGCCTGGAACGCCGTCTCCCGCGAAGCTTCGGCGAACCGATTCCAGGGGCAGGCATCGAGGCAATCATCACAACCAAAAATTCGATCGCCGATCAACGGACGTAACTCCAGCGGAATTGCAGTTTTGTGTTCGATCGTTAGGTAGGAAATGCATCGGCGAGCGTCGAGCTGGTGCGGAGCGGTGATTGCACCGGTCGGACAGGCATCGATGCAGCGGACGCACGTTCCGCAGCGGTCCCGAACTGGCGGATCGGGTGGGATGTTGAGCGTGGTAAGAATCTCCGCCAGAAAAAACCACGTTCCCAGCTGCGTGTTGATGAGCATTGTGCTCTTGCCGTGCCAGCCAATGCCCGCGACCGCGGCGTGATCACGTTCCAGCACCGGTCCGGTATCGACATAACATTTCTGAATACCGCCCAGGCTCCGCAGCAGTTCATCAATCTTTTCCAGCCTGGCCGTGATAATGTCGTGGTAATCCTCGCCCCAGGCGTAACGGGCAATACGGCCGGGGGCACCGCTCGCCCGCGGTCGATCACCTTGTTCCCCCTGCCAGTAATTGAGCGCCAGCACGATAATCGATCGCGCGCCAGCCAAGACCTGTTGCGGATCGCACCGCTTCTGTTCGCCCCGATGCATGTAGCCCATTTCGCCGGCCCGTCCTTCACCTAACCACGACCGAAACTCGCCACTGTGGGGCGGAGGCGAACAGGCGGTCACGCGGCAAAGGTCGAAGCCGAGATCTCGAGCCGTATTCTGAAGCCGGCCTTTGATTGATTCGTTAGGCGCAACTGAAACTGGCGAACTGACCGAGGCGGGCGCTGAATTCATGAGGCGGCAGTGGTTCGAGCTTCGATCTCGTCGAGGATCGCATCCGCGACTTGTTCGTGACTGCGGTTGCTGGTATCGACCCGCAGTTCGGACGCGCCGGCGTACAACGGCGATCGAGCAGTGACGATTTCGCTCAAGGTCGCCCGCGGATTTTCCGTTTTTAATAACGGGCGGGTTCCGCGGCGGGTTGCTCGCTGGTAAAGAGTCTCTTCGTCGGCATCGAGCCACACCACTACGCCTAACCGGCGCAAGTGTTCCAGATTTTCCGGTCGCAGCACAATGCCACCCCCGGTCACTATGATCGCGGGCGGAGATGGAGATAACGCGGCCAACGCCTCCGTCTCAGCCGCGCGGAATGTTTGCTCACCGTGGTCGGAAAAAATTTGCGCAATCGATTTGCCGAATCGCTTTGCCACAATTTCGTCGGTGTCGAAGCAGCGTAAACCGGTGCGGCGTTCGAGGCAGCGGCCGACAGACGATTTGCCGGCGCCCATCATGCCGATAAGAACGATGGAACGGGGGGCGGGCATGAGTGGAGTATCCGACTAAACCTGCTAATTGGAAAGGGACGCCGCGCTTCAGCGACAGCCGCCTGAAACACCAAGTTCCAATACCCAAGCAACAGGGAACCTGCAATTTCGGGAGCTTGGAGGTTGAAGCTTCCGCAATTGCGTGCGCGATTGTGTTTCCGAGAAGGTCCCAATTGGCTAGTCGGCAAAAGTTCGTAGAATCCGTTCATGGCTGAAAAACCTTCCTTGGTCGCAGTAATAATGGGCAGCACGTCCGATTGGGACACGATGTCGAATTGCATCGATACGCTCGACGAGCTGGGTATTCCTAACGAAGCGCATGTGCTGTCGGCGCATCGCACGCCGGACGCAACCGCCGAATTCGTCCGGAAAGCAGCGGAGCGGGGGATACGGGTAATTATTGCGGCAGCCGGAGGTGCGGCCCATTTGGCCGGTGTGGTCGCTGCCTATACCTGGTTGCCGGTCCTCGGCGCGCTTGTAGCTCGCGCCGGTCGGACACACCGTGACGCAGGCCGGCGTCTCGCAGTGCAGGCACGAGCGCGGAAAGTGCACCG
>DATFCK010000066.1:0-2669 GCA_035253185.1 Chthoniobacterales bacterium
GGGCAAGTTTTCAACTTGCCCGCTAGTTTAATTCGCAAGTTGGAAACTTGCGCCACTTTGGCTGCTCCGACGGACAAAGATGTTTCATGCCAGCGAAAATCCGAAACCATTTTCAAAATCCAAAACATAAAGGGTCGAAACCGGCCTTTAATGTGGGGCAAGTTTTCAACTTGCCCGCTAATTTAGTTCGCAAGTTGGAAACTTGCGCCACTTTGGCTGCTCCGACGGACAAAAGGTGTTTCATCTCATTTAACGATTTAACGATTTAGAGATTTAATTTTTCGCCACTTTGGCGGTTCACGGTTCAACCATCCAACCCGGCGATGGCATCAGTTAAGATTTGCATGCCCTCAGCCGCTTCTTCCCGCGAAATATTGAGCGGCGGCAGCAATCGGATCACCGCAGGCAATGCGGGCACGACCAACAGCCCTTTTTCATGGAGCCGATTCACCACCTGAATCGCCGCGGCCTTGTCGCTGCGTTTGAATGCCGGCGCGTCGGCCACAAATTCGATGCCGATCATCAGACCCAATCCGCGCACTTCCTGGATCAGGCTCGGAAACCTTTGCTGCAATTGTTTCAGTTCCTGAACCAGATAACCACCGATCGACTCCGCGTTGTTAGCCAGCTGCTCACGCTCGATGATTTCCAGAACCTTCAACGCCACCGCGCAGGCGAGCGGAGTTCCGCCAAACGTGCTCGCGTGAGTGCCGGGGGACAGCAGGCTGGCATAACGATCTCGCACCCAGAATGCTCCCATGGGAAATCCGCCTCCCAGCGCCTTGGCCATCGACACCGCATCGGGAAGAAATGTGGCGCGACCATCCTGGTTGCGTTCTACAGGCGAGCTGGAAGCTTGCCCTACAATTGTTTGCCAGCTCTGAAAGCGGCCGGTGCGAAAATGGCCGGCCTGCACTTCATCGAACATTAACAACAAGTTGCGCTCATCGCACAACTGCCGCAGACCGACGAGGTAATCGCGCGTCGCAACCGTTATGCCGCTCTCACCCTGAATAGGCTCAACCAGGATTGCCGCGGTTTGCGGCGTCACCGCCTGCCTAACCGCATCGAGATCGTTGAAAGGCACATGCTTGAATCCCTCTACCATGGGCTCGAATCCTTTTTTCACCTTTTCCTGCCCGGTCGCGGCAATTCCGGCGAGGGTTCGTCCGTGGAATGAACCCAAGGCGGTGATGATTTCGTAGCGGCCGTCGTCGTGTCCGAATTTCCGGGCCAGTTTGAACAATCCCTCGTTCGCCTCTGCGCCGCTGTTACAGAAGAAACAGGCTCCCGGCCCGATCAAATCGACGATTCGTTTAGCCAGCTGCCCCTGCAACTCATTATAATATAGATTAGATACGTGGGTGAGCGTCAGCGCCTGGCTGCGCATGGTGTCGGCGAGTTCGGAATTCCCGTGTCCCAGTGCACAAACTGCGATGCCCGCGCCAAAATCGAGATACTTCCGGCCGTCAGAATCCCAGACATAGGTCCCCTCACCGCGCTCCAGCGTCAGGTCGAACCGCCCGTAGCTTGGCACGACGTATCTGTCGAACAACTCGCGAACATTCGCCGCGCTCGATTCTGCCAGCACAGACTCTTTATGCACGGCGGAATGTTGCACTTGCTGCGTCATTCGCACCTGTAAACGCGGCTAAAGCACCAAACCCCGATAACCAGGCTCCAGGGAAATTTCGATCACCAATGCCCAATGTATTGCCGCCGGCGTTTGCATTTGAATCTTTAAGCTTGGTGCTTGGGGTTTGGTGCTTGGAGCTTCGCTGCGCTTCTAGCGCAGCGTCACTTCGGTCCCGACGCCGGCATCTGTGAAAATCTCGAGCAACACCGAGTGCGGCAGCCGGCCATCGACGAACTGCACCTTCTCCACCCCGGCTTTGATCGCCGCCACCGCACTATCCACTTTGGGAATCATACCTTCGCTAACGACGCCCGCCTTTTTCAAGGCCGGCACATCAGCCACCGACAAGTGGGTGACAAGAGTTGAGGCGTCGTTAGGGTCACGAAGCAGGCCGGGCACATCGCTCATGAAAACAAGGCGGCGCGCCTTGAGGGCAATGGCCGTTTTCGCCGCGGCAATGTCGGCGTTGCAATTGTAGACCTGTCCGTCGTCCCCGCGAGCAGTCGGGCTGATTACCGGCGTCACATTCTGCGCGACGCACTCGCGAAGAATGTTCACATCCACGGTACAGACTTCCCCTACGAAACCGAGATCGACTGACGATTCTCCATTTGATTGCGGATGGAATTTTTCACACCGAAAAATATCCGAGCCGGCAAATGTCCGGGCTTTCCCGCCGAAGCCTTCAATTGCCGAAACGATCTCGGGATTAATTTCGCGCGACAGCACCCGCTCCACGATATCGATCGTCGCCTGGTCGGTAACGCGGTAACCCTGAACGAATTTCGCGGGTAGCCCGGCCGAATCCAGCGCGCGATTAATCGCCTTGCCCCCGCCGTGGACCACCACCGGATTGATTCCGGCCGCTTCCAGAAACACGATGTCGCGCGCAACCCCGTGCCTAACGGTTGGATCCGGCGAGTCCATAAAGCTGCCGCCGTATTTAATCACGAAAATCTCGCCGCGGAACCGCTGCATGTAGGGCAGCGCCTCGAGCAATGTTGCCGCTTTGGAGATGATTTGTTCCATTATT
>DATFCK010000067.1:0-3889 GCA_035253185.1 Chthoniobacterales bacterium
ATCCGTGGGACATGTTAGGTAAACAGCGAATGCCGAAATACTGGCTGCCGTGGCTGGTTGGCATGCCGGCCGAAACATGCCTGGCCATTTGTTGCATGATGCTGAGCGGGGTTTTCGATCGTTATCCAGCCCTTCGGGTCGCGTTCGCCCACGGCGGCGGAGCGTTTCCGTTTACCGTCGGACGAATCGACCATGCTTTTCACGTCCGCCCCGATCTGGTGGCAGTGGACAGCAAGATCGAACCGCGAAATTATCTCGCCGGCATTGATTCGGATGGTCACCCTCGACCGGCTCGGTTTTATGTCGATTCCCTGGTGCACGATCCGCATGCTCTGGAGTTATTGATCAAATTGTTCGGCGCAAACCGCATCGCGCTTGGTTCCGATTACCCGTTCCCGTTAGGGGAACACAAACCGGGCGCCTTGATCGAAAACACCAGCACGATTGGTCCGGAGGCGCGGGCCCAGTTACTTTCCGGAACCGCCCGCGAATTCCTCAGATTAAAAGATTAATCGCGGATTACGCGGTAACACGGATTTTCCAAGAGAAGGCGAAGCGAAATACCGCCCAACAGGCAAAACAATCCATTCTGTAGGGAAACAGTTTGCCTTCCCTGTCTCATTCTTAGAATTCGCGGTATCCGCGTAATTCGCGGTTAAACGTCTGCTTTCCGTCGTTAACGGACATTCGAGAGGGAATTTGCCGGTGCGGCAGACAGAATCCGCTTTCGGCGGCGTTTGGTTAGAGATGAAAACCACTTTATGCAGTCGTTTGGCCTGGATTCTTGCGGCCGTCCTAACATCAAGCCTGATCCAGGCGCAGGAACCCCCGAACGTCTATGCGCCGTTCGAGTTCTTAATCGGTGAGTGGGACATTCGAGCCGCCGATAGCGACAAGGTTATGGCAGTTCAGCGGGTTCGGTGGGGTCCGAATCGTTCCTACATGTGGTATTCGGTCGCCCTCATTTCGGACGGAAAAGAAGAACCGCACCTGGAAGGAATGCTGATGTGGAACGGTGTTCACAAGAATCTCGATATGCTTTTCGCGATCGATTTGCTGTCCGGCCGGTCGCAAGAGCAGGGGACCATTTCCGCGACGAAAGATGGCGAACTGGTTCGGGAAATTACCGCCGTGCATTCGGAAGGTGTTCCGACCAGCGCCGGCAAGGCAATAGGGTCGGAAGGCGGTACACGCCAGTTTCGTCAAATCTACAAGAGGCTCGGTCCGGACAAGATTGAAACATCTGTGATGCGCAAGACCGATCAGGGCTGGGTTGCGAGTTTTCCCGGGAGCGACAAATGGATAATGACCAGGCGATCGGGATAAACCACCGAGTGCCGTCTAACCAACCCCACAATTGTCATTCTGAGCGAAGTCCAAGGATGTCGCCGACTTGCCTGACGTGTTCCGCATTTGCGAGGTCACCGCTCCACCCGGTCGCGATCCCGGTCGCGATGACATAGCCAGGCGTTGGGCGTTCTTACCTGTGCAACTTGCCTGTGTTACAAAGCTGACAAAGAGATAAACAGCCGCCGCTCCGTTGAGATTCGTCATTCGACATTCGAGCTTCGGCATTGCCGCTGCCGATTGGCCGCGGCTACATTTCGTGGCGGATAGCCCAGAGATCGTGAAAGATTGGTTTGAATAACGATTCCTTGAGAAACGGCACACCCGGTGAACCCCCCGTCCCCTTTTTGGCGCCAATGGTGCGTTCCACCAGCTTGATGTGCCGATAACGCCATTCCTGGAGCCCTTCATCAAAGTCGGTCATCAATTCGAACAGAATCGTTACCTCCGGCGATGTTTTGTATAGCTTGAGAATTTCCTGCTGCACCGTCTCGTCCGGTTCGTTAGGCTCAGTAATATCGCGGCTTTTTATTTCCTCCGGAATTTTAGCGCCGCGCGTTTCCAGAAAATCATAAAAATGATCGATCACAGTCCGCTCGTTAAGCCGGTATTGGAGCCGGTCGGCGCCGGGGAAATCCGGTTTTACGTGGGCCATCGCCGATTTGCGTTTGTAACCGAGCAAAAATTCCAACTCACGAAACTGAACTGACTGAAATCCGGACGCAGTTTCCAATCGATCACGGAAACTGGAGAAGGACGAGGGAGTCATGGTTTCCAAAATATCGATCTGTCCCACCAGCGTTTTCATTATCATGCGGGTGCGCTTGAAGGAATGGATCGCGCCGAAAAGATCGCCCCTGGAAAAATCGTTTTTGATTTTCTCGAACTCGTGGAGCAGCTGCTTGAACCACAGTTCGTAGGTCTGGTGAATGATGATGAACAGCATTTCATCATGCTCGGCCGGCGTTGATCGGGGGTTCTGAAGCGTGAGCAGCTTCTCCAGATCTAGATAATTGGCGTAAGTCAGTGGCGGCATGGTGCGGATCCTAGATTCTAGATTCTAGATGCTTGATGCTACATAGCAAAAGAGCACTGCGGCGCTTGGTTGGGGGATATAATGCGGGTTTGGCGCAACCGAAGCGGCTAAGCGCCGCCGCCGCGCTCGTGGCCGATTCATTACCACTCAATGCGCGCTTGCGTCTTGTGAGTGCGACTATTCCTTCTCCGGTTTGGATGGACCCCGATAGGGTTGATCTGGATCTGTTCGATGCCGATGGTTTGCCCGAAGCATGGCGTTTCTTGAAATCCCATGAAGGAAAATAGCGGGCCCATTATGACCAATTGGGCAGAGCCAGATAGTCTTTCCTCGTTGCTCGATAAAGCCCGCCAGTTCGCGGCCGACTACATCCAGCATCTTGATGATCGACCGGTTTTTCCCACCGAATCATCGCTCCAGGCCCTGGAATCGTTGGACGAATCATTTCCCGAAAATTCGGCTGACCCGGCTTCCGTGCTCGAGCAGCTCCATCAGGTCGGATCTCAAGGAACAGTTAATCAGACCGCCGGCCGTTATTTTGGTTTCGTCAATGGAGGATCGCTGCCAGTTGGCCTTGCCGCCCGGTGGTTAGGCGATGTCTGGGATCAAAATACCGCTCATTACGTAATGTCGCCGGTCAGCGCGCGACTCGAAGAAATCTGCGAGCGCTGGATTGTTTCTTTACTCGATTTTCCATCCGAAACGGCCGTCGGCTTCGTGTCGGGAACCACGATCGCAAATCTTTCCGGTCTGTGTGCCGGCCGAAATGAATTGCTCCGCCGGAAAGGATGGGACGTCGCCAAGCAGGGTCTTTACGGTGCGCCTCGCATTCGGATTATCGCCGGAGCGGATGCGCACGCTGCGGTGCACAAATCGATTTCGATGCTCGGGCTTGGTTCCGACAATGTCGAAAAAGTCGATTGTGACGATCAAGGGCGGATGCGCGCTGATAAAATGCCGGAACTGAACGAACCGGCGCTGGTTGTAGCTCAGGTCGGAAATGTAAACTCCGGCGCGATCGATCCAGTCGGAGACATTTGTGAGCGCGCGCATGCTTCCGGTTCCTGGGTCCATGTCGACGGAGCATTTGGATTGTGGGCGCGGGTGTTGCCGTCGATGAGAGAAATTTGCGACGGCATTGAAAAAGCCGATTCCTGGTCGGTAGACGCACATAAGACGCTAAACGTGCCGTATGACAGCGGAATGATTATTTGTCGCGATCGTGAAGCGCTGATGCGTTCGTTCCGGGCATCTGCTTCCTATTTTTTATGGAGCGACCATCGTGATCCCATGAATTACCGACCTTCCATGTCGAATCGGGCGCGGGTGATCGAGTTGTGGGCGGTATTGAAAGCGCTTGGACGGACGGGCGTTCAACAATTGGTAGAACAGCTTTGCCACAACGCGCGCTACTTCGCTGAGCTGCTGGCCGAGCACGGCTTCGAAATTCATAACCACGTCGTATTCAATCAGGTCCTGACCTCCTGCGGCAACGATGACCTAACG
>DATFCK010000068.1:0-7665 GCA_035253185.1 Chthoniobacterales bacterium
CACCAGAGTCAGCGCCCCCAGCGCAAAAGCAATGTCGGTAGCCATCGGAATTCCCCAGCCGCTCGCGCCTGGTCCGCCGATATTCAGCATGAAATATAAAAGCGCCGGGAAAATCATTCCCCCTATCGCGCCGGCAATTGGCAGCGCCGCCTTTCTCGGCGAACTCAATTCGCCGGCCACCAGTTCGCGTTTGATTTCCACGCCTACCAGAAGGAAAAACACCGCCATAAGGCCGTCGTTAATCCAGCCGTGCAGGGTGAGCGTGAACGTGCGATCACCGCTGCCGATACTCAGCGGCAGTTCCCAGATGTGATTGTACGCATCCGCCCAGACCGAATTCGCCCAAATCAGCGCCAAAACCGCCGCCGCCAGCAAGATGAAGCCGCTAAGCGCTTCGGTGCGGAAAAAGCGCTGGAAAATGTTCAGCTCTCGCGTCGACTTCACCGTCCAGAGCTAGCCGCGCCGATATCCAGTGCAACCAAAATCGATCAGCGAGCTGTCGCTGTCCATCATGATAGATCGGTTAGACCGGCGGCGATTGTGCTGCGGCGCAACTGCAGTCGCAATTTGGATGTGAGTTCCATCCCGAGCCGGGTTCAACCGTCAGGCGGCGCGTTTCACGTCCGATTGCGGGTCGAAACCAAAACATTCACCGCCTGAGTCCGTTTGATCTGGCTGGCTCAGCGATTCGGCGGTGTCCGGCAGCTGCCGGTTTAGCACCACTCGGGTTATCCGGGTTCCCGCAATTTCTTCGACGCGCAGCTGCAGACCTGACACGGTCAATGCGTCTCCGACACGGGGAAACCGGCCCAGGTGCCTGATGATTAACCCGGAAAGTGTGGAGGCACCTGCCCTCGACTTCACCGGCCGGTTCGTTAACTGCGCCAGTTTCCGGACGGGCAAAGAACCACTCAGCTCCCAGATTTGTTCGCCGACACGTTTCAACTCCGATCGCCGTTGACTGAAACCGTCGCCTAACGGATCTACCAGTTGACGAAAAACGTCGTTCAATGTTACCAGTCCAACGGTCGTTCCGAACTCGTCCACCACCAGGGAAAGCGATAGCCCGCGTTTCAAAAAATTTCTGAGCAGTTCATCCAGTGGCGCGATCTCCGGCATGAACATCATCCCGCGCGCGTCGGCACTGAGTTCGGCGGCGTATCTGACCACGCCCTGCGCCTCCCATAAAGCCTTTCTGCTGATAAGCCCGATCACCTCATCGACATTGCCTCCCGCGCATAACGGATACTGTTCGAAATTATTTTGTCTCGCCAGAGCCAGACATTGATCGATGGTGTGCCGGGTGTTCATCGCCACAATCTCCGATCGCATTTTCATCACTTCTCCAATCCGGCGACGGCGTAACGAGAAAGCGTTTAATGCGATCTCACGGGCAAGCGCCGGAACGTTACCGTTGCTACGAGCCTGATTCAGAATCAGACGAATCTCTTCTTCCGAATGAGCTGATTCCGATTCGGCAATAGGTCTCAGCCCGCAGCGCCGCAGCAGCCAAAAAGCAGCGTGATTGAGCACCCAGATGGCCGGATAAAACAGGATGTAAAACCAATGCAATGGCTGGGCGACCCATAACGACGTGGCCAGCGGCCGTTGAATGGCGAGGGATTTCGGCGCGAGTTCTCCCAGGACGATGTGCAGGAAAGTGATGATGGTGAAGCCGACCGCAAACGCCAGCCAGTCCGCTTGAGCGGGTCCCACATTTAAATAGGCGATTACCGGGCCTAACAACGCCGCAAACACCGGCTTACCCACCCAGCCCAGTCCAAGGCTCGCGATGGTGATGCCGAGTTGGGTTGCGGATAAAGCCGCATCGAGGTTGCGGACGATTCGCCGCGCGGCCCGCGCCCGCCGGTGTCCTCTAACCGCCAGCGTCTCGAGTTGAGTGTCCCGGATTTTTACCAGGGCAAATTCGGCGGCGACGAAAAAGCCATTGAGGAGTACCAGGAAGAGGACGGAGGCCAGCTTCCCGAGCGTTAATGCGAGCTCGTCACCGGCCATCCGTGTGCCTCCCCCTTTGGTCTCTGCGCATCAGACGGACTGGATAACCTGGTTTCGCTCTCGTGCCTCTCCTTCGGCTTGCAACCAGTCGTCCAGTTCGTGACCGGCCTCCCTTCCACGCGCCTGATAAAGCTCATAAGCGCGCTGCGCGACTTGATCCTGCTCAGATCTGGTCCCGTTCCCCGGCCATTGATGCTCTACGTTTTTCTTTTCCATGTTTCCCTTTCTTGTTTTTGGTGCTGCTCGACTGCCAGGTGCCTCGCCGAACCATTCAAAATCGCGGCGCGATTGCTAGGCCAACCGCGGCCGGCGACGATCAATGGTTCGGCGTTCGGCTACCCTGACCGAAATAACTGCACTCTGAGGAAGCTTTCCGCTCAGCGGATGACGCGCCCGTCCGCAACAGGGTGCGCGCTTTGCACAACCATTGCTCTGCCCAGGCAAATTCGATTGCGAGAATGGCCAGTCCCAGTGGAATGACCAAAAGAGCGGGACCGGGCAGAACGATCAGCAACACACCAATGGTCAGGACGGTCCCGCCCAGCAAGATAATTGCGATGCGCCGGACCTGTTTGACCGCGCTTCGCCACAGGGCGTTCTCGCCGTCCACTTCATCATTGCTTACGACAATTGCGTCTAACTGTGAAGGATCGCCCCGTGCTTCACCATCATCCCGCCAACGATATCTCAATCGGCGCCGGGCCCAGCGCACCACAACAATTCTTCCGGCTGGTGATCCGGCACGGTCGAATGAATTTGCGCCCGGTATTACGCGCGGCCGGGCCAGGTCATCGTTCGCACGGTTATTCGCTTCATGGCAGGCCATACCCTCCGGCTCCAGCAGTATCGTCGATTGCGACCTTTCCCGGCACAGAGTGCCGGCGCCGAAGTTTGCTTCATCGAGGGCAAGACCGTTCTCGCGGTTCATGGATGAAAACTGGGCCATTGATCATTGATTAGACTAATAAGATTTCTCGATAGGATTTTTAGTTTAAACCGAATGATCATTGATCGCGGTGGAGTTCTTAATTATCACCATCTCCGTCATTCCATGGCGGTTGCCCGCGAAGCGGCCTAACCAAGGCTGCAAGTACGCTTCACGTCTCTCAACCAACCATCAGCACTCAAATTCACGCGCTCGAAAGACGCGCTCGGTGAAAAACTTTTCCTTCGTCATAGCCATAACCGGTACCGCGCGACATTGAGTGTTTAGCACGCAATCGCCCGGATTGAGCCTAACCACTAAACCAGCGACAGTAATCGCGCAGGCCGTCCTCGTTGATTGGCTGTTGCAGCAGGCCAATGTGATCGTCCGGCCGAATGATGCACAGAAATTCCCGGTCAAACCCGTAAAGCCGGCCGAAATCACCATGGAGATCGATGAGACAATTCCGGAAGTCCGCCACTTGTTCACGGCGACCGGTGACGATGAAACTCTCGATTTGCACGTCCTTGAGCAATGTCATCGCTCTCGAAACTTCCGCTCGATTGTTCCGACTGAGCCCTAACAATGCGATCGGACGAAAAGGCCGCAGCAGCTCAAACAAGGTCACCTTTGTGGTGGTAGTCCAATCCTCGAACGCTACGTCCGGAGCTCGATCGCCCGCCGTCAGCACAGAACGGCGGCCCGTGGTTTCGTTTGGTGACAGCCTGCTGCCGCGATAATTGACGTGAAGCTGCGCCAGTTTCGAAAACAAACGTTTTTGAATGTGGCTACTGCGCATGATTGGAAGCAGGACGACATCGCGAAACAGTCGCGTCAACCGGTCCGGGGCGAGAAGGAGTCTCGTCGTCCGATCGGTTTGTCGCAAAACTTCGGCGGCCTGCGGTAACCGCTCTTCCTCATAAGTGTCTAATAGTTCGAGCGGGGCGCCGCGAATCACCTGCGCCAGTTTCCAAGCCAGGTTGGTCGCATCCTGAACGCCGGTGACAATTCCCTGTCCGCCGGTCGGGCTGTGGACGTGAGCCGCATCACCCGCCAAAAATGCGCGTCCGTGGCGAAACCGATTTACCATCCGGCAGTGAATACGAAATTCCGAAATCCAGCTGCACTCGCCGAGTGTAATTCCGCGATCGCCGATGCGCTGAATCATGAGGTCGCGAATTCTCGCCAAAGTCAGTTCGCCGGCCGGCGGTTGTTTGGTGACGTCAACGAACAATCTCCATGTCCGCGGCGCCGGTAACGGAAGCGCGGCAAACGAGCCGTCGCGATGCATCCAAACGTAGTTTTCGCCATGGACCAAAGGCCCATCCAGTTCCACATCGGCCAGAAAAAACGCGAGCGGATAGGTCTTTCCGCCAAACGATATCGCCGCCTGTTCGCGAACCCGGCTGTGAGCGCCTTCGCAACTGACTAACCAATTGCACGAAACGTGTTGATCGGCCCCGGCCGCATCGCGTAAATGCGCGTGAACACCGCTTTCGTCCTGGTGAAATTCCACGAACTCGGTGTTCCATTCAATTTTGCCGCCGCGTTCCCTAACAACGTCACCCAGAATTTGCTCCGTTCGACTTTGCGGAATCACGATCGCCTGGGGCGAGAAGGCATCGCGCCCACTGTCCGCGCCAGACGCTTCAAACTTGAGCTGCACCAAAAGCCGATCGCGTTGGAAAATGTTTACCCGGGTCGGCCTGACGCCCTCCCGCAAGAATCGATCGACAATTCCCATGCAGGCGAAAATCTCGGACACGCGATACTGCAAGCCGATCGCTTTCGACGTAGTCGACAGACCCGGCTTCTTATCAATAAGGCGAATCCGCACGCCGGCGCGCAACAACTGAGCGGCCAGCACCAGTCCGGTCGGCCCCGCGCCAACAATTAGAACGTCAGTGTCCAATTCGACTTACGATACATCGCCCCTGCCGGCGGTCATAGACCGTCGCTACAACATTCGATGTTCGACGTTCGGCGTTCGGCGTTTGCTTCTATCCGCGAAACGTCTTCATCCCCTGCCGAATGATCCGCTCGATCAGCTGCGGATATGGCAGCCCCGCTTTCCCGGCCGACATCGCGAAGTCTTCGTCCTCGGCCAGATGCGGGTTCGGATTCGCTTCAATAAAATAAAGTTCGTTGGCAGCGTTTAATCGCAGATCGATGCGCGCGTAACCATCGATAGTTAACAAACGATAAATACGTTTGCAGGTTTCTTCGATCTTACTTTTGAGCGCGGCGTCCAAACTGTTAGCGAATTGATTCTTCAATCCCCACCGCTTCCGGTATTCCTCGTCCCACTTCGCCTTGAAGGTCGCTATTTTAGGCTCGTTAGGTGGCACCTCCTTGAACACCATTTCCCGAAACGGAAACACGGTAAGCCGCATGTTGCCCATGATGCTGACGTAAAGCTCGCGACCGTCGATGTATTCTTCGGCGATGGCTGCGCTCTCGTATTTTTCGTGCACGAACGCGATCCGCTCGCGAAATTGTTCGTCGTTTTCGACAAATGAGGCCCGCGAGATGCCGTAGGACGCCTCTTCCTTTACCGGTTTAATCAAAATAGGAAATTTCAATTGTTTGGGACGGGCGATTCGTTGGCCCCGCGGCACTACGCAGAAATTCGGAACTCCAATCCGGTGATAATGCAGGATCTTTTTCGAGGTTCCCTTGTGTTTGCACAGCGTCATGCCGGTCGACCCGCAACCGGTGAATGGCAGTCCCTGCATTTCAAAAAACGACACGATGTTCTGGTCGAAGGCCGGATTGTTATTGAATTGCTCCACCAGATTGAACAGCACATCCGGCTTGAACGTTTCCATTTTCTGCCGCAACAAATCGACATCGTCGTACAACGCCAGGTGCTCGGCGGTATGGCCTAACTTCTCCAGCGCGGCCATCACATTGGCTTCAGTCTTCCATTCGCTGGTTTTGAGCTCCTTACTGAGATCCTGATCGACCGCGATGGAATGTGTTCCATCGGAAAGCACCAGAACCTT
Organism: Chthoniobacterales bacterium; assembly: GCA_035253185.1. Classification (GTDB taxonomy): domain Bacteria; phylum Verrucomicrobiota; class Verrucomicrobiia; order Chthoniobacterales; family UBA10450; genus DATFCK01. The sequence goes on from DATFCK010000068.1 coordinate 5,947, forward strand.
GAGTCGCTTCTTCACAAACGAATGTTTAATTCTGTTTTTACTTGGTGCGTTTGAACTTGCCGGTGAAGAGATAATTCATGACCAGCGTGGTGATAAAGGCGGTTACCCGAAAGTCCTGTTGCGGATCGTCGTTGGGGACCCTGAGGCCCAGCTGATCACATCGCTCGATCAAACGGGTAAGTAATCTGTTCACTGGGAATTTCTTTTCGTTAGTCCATTTGCACACCGCATTGAGCAGCCGGCGCCGGCTCCGGCGCAGATACGAACCGGCCTTCATTCCCGACGGCGCGGCAAACAGCTGCCGAAGATCGGCATCATAAAAATCGGGATAAGTATCTTCGTAAAGTTTTCGTTTCCTGGTGTAATAGGTTTTGAGCGTCACATTCAGGCAGTTGTACTCGGCCGCGCGGTACTTCGGCGCGTGGACGGGCGGTCTTCCGACAAGCGATCGCATTAGTTCATCGACATATTCCAGTTTTCGCAACGCCTTCCACCCAGCATAACTTGTGCGCCAATCGAGCCCGGGGGTGAGCCAAATGGCAAAGGTTTCCGCCCAATCTTCATCCGGATGGGCCTGCGCATACCAATCCTCGAGATGAACGACATATCGCCGGCTGAATGGACGCGGCCGGTACGTAGCGGGCGTGCTTTCGCGCGAAGTCCGCCCAAACATTTGCTGCCATTTCCGGCGGCGTTGGAGTTGATAGGCATAACTGTAGGCGTGCGCCGCTTCATGCCGCATCAATTTCATGAACCATTCGGGAGTTTCGCCCTCCACTTCCAGCATCATCGTCCGCTCCAGGGCACGCAGCCGGTCGTTAACCAAAAAAAATGGAACGAAAATCGCCGGGATGCCGATCGGCACGAACCATTCATCGCCGACGTGACAGGGAGGATGAAACACCAGTCCTTTGGCGGTGAGTTCTTCGTAAAGCTGGCGGATTAACGGCTCCAGCGGAGTGCCTTCCAGCCGCAACCCGAGCTTGGAAATACGCAGCTCCAGGAGTTCTTCGTCTTTTAACGCCGTCCAATCGACAGCATGCATCCTGCGCAGCCTAACACCGCCCACCAACCTGTGCACGTGCCACCCGGCGTGCCAGCCATGGCGTTTCGCGCCGGAGGTTGTGCAGCTTAAGCCGAGCGGGTCAGGACCCGGTAGAGTTCATTTGAACATTCTCGCGTACCAGTTGTCCATTTCATGTGAAACAACCAAACAAAACGAAAGGAGGAAAATGACATGGCTATTACAGACTTGATTCCGTGGAAAAAACCAGACACGCGCCTGGCTATGGGCCGAAGGACGATGGATCCGTTCCTTAGCCTGCGCCAGGAGATCGATCAGGTGTTCGACAATATGCTGGGTGATTGGACCGGCCGTAGCCTGTTCAATTCCGGCCTCCAAAACTTCATACCGACAGTCGACGTGAAGGAAACGTCGAAAGAAATTCGCGTGACCGCTGAACTGCCCGGCCTGGAACAGAAGGACATTCAGGTTTCGCTGCTCGAAGGCATGCTGACCATCAAAGGCGAGAAACGTGAGGAGCACGAAGAAGAAAAGGGCGAGACCTACCGATGTGAACGGCAGTACGGCGCGTTCGAGCGGACGATCGCTCTTCCAGCCGGAGTCGATGCCGACCTGGCACGAGGCCGCACACTGACGCCGCGGACCTCGGCTGTAGCTCAGTCGGTCACGTAGACCGGCTGATCGGCGGGGGAGAG
>DATFCK010000069.1:0-3134 GCA_035253185.1 Chthoniobacterales bacterium
GACCAGATTTTGGCTGCCATTCCCACGGTGAAGACCAGGATCGCGCTGGAAACCACCGCCGGCCAGGGATCGTGCCTCGGCTGCACGTTCGAGCAGCTGGAATATATCCTAACCAATGTCCGGGAACCCGAGCGTTTGTGCGTGTGCCTGGACACCGCACATGTATTCGCCGCGGGTTACGACATCGGTAGTGAAACGGCGATAAAAAAGATGTTTCGGCAGTTTGATCGAATCATCGGTCTGGATCGGCTTGCCGCCATTCACCTGAACGATTCAAAGACTGGACGCGGTTCGCGGGTGGATAGACATGCCCACATTGGCAAAGGCCAGATCGGGCTGGACGCTTTCCGATTCATCATGCGAGACCGGCGGTTTCGCAAAATCCCGAAAGTGTTGGAGACACCGAAAGGGAAGGATCTAAAGGAAGACGTCGAGAACCTAACGATCCTCCGGGGACTGCTGGCCGATTAGGCAGTCGGCGCTGCTTCCCAGAAGCGATCCGCAATGTCGGGTCCGCCGCCCCAACACCTGCGAGCGATGCATGTTAGACGGGTCGTTAGCGAAACGCGGTTGCCGCGATCCCAACCGCGCGCGCACCTCACTTGTTAGAATACGACGTCTGTCGAATGGTCAATTACTGGCACGACGGCGCGCAAAGCCGGCCTTCGTTGTAATTCTTCAAGGTCGTGAAAAAGGGCTTGATCGATGACCATGAAGCGCTGCGAGATGAAACGTTGCAGCCGGCCGGATTTTTCGTCAGCCATGTATTGCACGATGCCAGCGAGGTAAAGATGCAGGTGGGATCGGTTCGGTGGCAGCCGATATTGAGGAGCGCCGCCAGGATCTGCGCAGCCAACTGCTTCGACATGTCGGTGCTGTTATATTGCGCCAGCAGTGCCATCGCCTGCGCCTGGGTATAGGTCTTGCCACCACACAGCGGCAGACTGGTGAAACACCACTGTTCCGGATGGGCCAGCCAGTAAGCGGGGGTACCGACGCATTTCGGATTCGGTGTCGGCGTCGGTGTTGGCGTTGGCGTCGGCGTCGGCGTCGGCACCGATCTCGGACGCGGGTTCGAACAGTTCACATTGATGTCCGCAAGCCGGCCCACCTGCGAACCGCTTCTAAGACAAAAGGCCGGATTGCTCGGTTGTTGGACCACCACCCACTCAAACCAGGCTGACGCACCGGGTTGAATGTTTTTTCCACTGGCGCCGTCGCCTACCTGAAAATAATGCATAACCGGGGTGAGCTGGATCACGGCGCCGGCGTAGTTTCCGGTCCCGGTCAGAGTGCCGGTCGCACTGGAATAAAAATACCAGTTCGCCGGGTTAACGGGGCCGCCGCCCGAAACATAACAACCTGGATCGAGCTGGAGGTGAGGACCCATTCCTCCAGTCGAATCGTTAGTTCGTCCGCTGAAGGCGAGGCTAATATCGAATCCGTAACCGGGATGAAGTGTGCTTTCCAAGTGACCGGTTAAGGTGGCGGTTCCGGCGTCCGGATCTTCGGTTAAGAGACCAGCCGGCGAGAAAACGTATTTGAAACCATCGGTTCCGGAGGCGGGGTCTACTCCGGGAGCGGTGCAATCTTGTTCCGGGATAAAGCAATCGGCGACCGGCAGCCAGAGCGCCTGGCCAGAGGTACAGGGGGCTGGCTGATGCTGATAACAAGCGTCAGCCCCGGCGGCAACCACGTCGCAAACCATGGGGGTCGGGCGCGCTACCGGGGTTGGGGTTGGCGTGGGTGTCGGGGTCGGGGTAGGCGTTGGCGTCGGGGTGCACTTTGGGGTCGGCGTCGGGGTAGCAGTGGGCTTGGACGGTTTGCCGGCGTGAGCGTGAGAGGCGAAGGCCAAGGTGAAGGCGAGGGCGAGAGCGACCAGAGTGGAGGGGAAACGGAATGAGCGTGGGAACGAGATTTTCATGGCCAAAGCGGCCTCTATTCAGCCTTAAAACACTCATATTTGTCAATATTTATGGTAAATATATGGTGCCAGGGGGTTGCCGCCACCGCGCTTTACCCCCGCCTTCTGCCGTAGTCGGGTTCACGACTCGGAGTCAGCGCAATCCAACAACCGATCCAGCTGCAACCCGCCTGCCCGGTCGGACGCCTACGTCTCCGAACTTATTTGATCAGCCGAATCGTTAGGGGATAACGATACAGTTTTCCTTCACTGGCCTGGATCGAGGCTACGATCACCAGCACCACATTCAGAATGTGAAGGATGAAAAGGAGGGCAAACCCGACCAGCACCAGACAAAGAATGCCGGCGATGACGGTGTAAATCAGCATGGAAATCTGGAAGTTCAGCGATTCCTTCCCGTGGGCGTCGATTTCCGTCGAATCATTTCGTTTGGCCAGCCACACGATCAACGGCCCCAGAATGTGAAACACCCACGGGATAACGAAACCTAACAAAGCGCTGGCGTGACTCAGGACGCACCAGGTCCGAACGTCTTTTGTCATCGTAGTTGTTTGCATATGATGTGCTTTCCGACGAACAATTAATACGACACTAGGCGGCGGGCACGCGTTCGATTTCTGCCCCAAGTTCTCTCAACTTCTCGTCCAGATGTTCGTAGCCGCGATCGATATGATACACCCGGCTCACCTCGGTTATGCCGTCAGCTTTCAGTCCGGCTAAAACCAACGCCGCCGAAGCGCGTAGATCACTGGCCATCACCGGCGCGCCGTAGAGTTTTTCCACCCCCTGAATCACCGCCGTCGGCCCTTCCAGCTGGACGTGCGCGCCCATGCGCTTGAGTTCCGCCACGTGCATATATCGCTGCGGAAAAATATTCTCGGTAACCACGCTGATCCCTTCGGTTGTGGCCAGCAGCGCGCACATTTGGGCCTGCATATCGGTGGGGAACCCCGGATACGGCTCGGTCACCAGCTCGAGAGGCTTGGACGACCCGTTAGGCGCGATGGAGATCGAATCCGCGGTGCTGGTGATTTTGTAACCGCAGCTTGAAAGCGCCGCTGTCACCGCCCGGACATGTTCCGGATCGGCCCGCTTGATCGTTATCCCCTTCCCGCAAATCGCGCCGGCCACTAAAAACGTGCCGGCTTCGATGCGATCAGGAATAATATCGTGCTCAGCCCCGTGCAACTCGCGGACACCCTCGATAATC
>DATFCK010000070.1:0-2460 GCA_035253185.1 Chthoniobacterales bacterium
GATCAATCCCCAGGTGATCATGATCCGCGAGATCCAGAGTCGCGCGCCGACCCGAACCAGGATGAGATTGCTCGGAACTTCGAAAAGGCAGTAACCGAGAAAAAACACGCCCGATCCAAAGCCGAATGCAGCTTCGCTAAATCCCAAATCGGAATTCATCTGCAACGCTGCGAACCCGACATTCACGCGGTCGAGCCACACCACGACATAAAGAACGAACAGAAACGGAATGAGACGACGACTAATCTTGAACAGGGTGCGGGCGCGGATTTCTGCGGGATCGGTGTTGGTAAGACCGTTCACGAACGATGAATCGTCGAAGCTCCAACTCCCAATAGCGAAGCGCCAGGTGATAACCAAGCACCAAACACCAAACGTTTGCCGTGATCTTTGCCGACCCACCGCAGGCCTGGTAAGGGAGCGGTCAGAGGCTCAGCGTAGAAGCGAGGTCCCGTCGCTTTTGTTCGCAACTTACGCGACGAGACGTCGCGTCTACAGGACCCGTCGTTAGGTCTGCGATTTTGTGTTCAAAACTGCGAACAACTCGCCAAAAAGCATTTTGGGGTGTTCAATCGTGAAAGTGTCTCAACGGGTGGCATCGGCATATGGGGATGAGACGCGCAAGGGCGCGCCCTACTGCCGGCGGCAACATCAGCGCAAGAGGGCCTCAGCGTAGAAGCGACGTCCCGTCGCTTTTGTTCGCAACTTAACCGACGAGACGTCGTGTTTACAGGACCCGTCGTTAGGTCTGCGATTTTATGTTCAAAGCTAGAACAAGTCGCCAAAAAGCATTTTCAGATTGTTCAATAGTGAAAGCGTCTCAACGGTTCTCTTTTTTATGAACTAAGCGTTCCAACCGGCGATCGGGGATCAACCAGGTCAACGCCACTGCGGCGTAAATGGAAACCGCGATCCACGGTTGAAAAAAAGAAACTCCAATCCCGACCGCGTACAAGATCGGTGAAAGTTTCCCTTTCCAATCGCCACCCAGCGCCGCCGCCAGTTGGGAATTGCCACCGGCCTCCCTAACGATGAGCGTCTGCAGAATAACATAGGCGACCGCTGCCAGCAGCAGCACCGCTCCGTAAAGGGCTGACGGCTGCGGCATGAAATGATTCTCGCCCATCCAGCCGGTCACGAACGGGAAAAGCGACAGCCAAAAAAGCAGATGAAGATTGGCCCACATGATCGCGCCGTTGATGCAGGGCGCGGCTTTCAACAAGTGGTGATGATTGTTCCAGTAGATGCCCAGATAAACGAAACTTAACACATAAGTAAGAAAGACCGGCAGGATCGGGTGCAGGTCTCGAAACTGGGAGCCGTGCGGCACCTTCATCTCCAATACCATGATCGTAATAATGATGGCTAACACGCCGTCGCTAAACGCTTCGAGCCGGGTCTTTTCCATGATTCAACAATTAGTTCACAAGCGGTGAGGGAAGAAGGATAGAGTTTTCTGCTCAGAATTGACTCATAGGCAAAGTATGGAAGTTAGCCTTCATCGGTGTCCTTGCGGTGTCGATTCTTCGGTCGGGTAGCGCATGCCGTGCAGCGTGCTGGTGTTCGCATTGTGCGATCACGAACCTTTATTTCAAAAAATCGTTCCGACAGAATGGTGAACACCAATACGCGTAGACACGTGCGCTCTCCAGACTGAACCACCGCGCGTCACACTCGGCTCCGTTGCTTCGCCTGTTACGCAACATCCCAGAGCTGCAACTTGGCCGGTCCGAAGCGCCTTGCGCTCCCCAAAATCGCGGCGGAAGATGGGCCCTTCGCAATGCCTTTGTCTCGATCCTTTATCCGCTCGTTCATCGTCGTTGTTCACCTCACCGCCTTGGTTACGCTGAGTCCGGCCGGTGATTTCGATTCGCTTCTCCGCTGGCGAAACATCGGACCGTTCCGCGGCGGCCGGACCCGCGCGGTCTGCGGCGTTCCCACCCAGCCTAACGTGTTTTACATGGCCCAGGTAAACGGCGGAGTTTTTAAGACCACCGATTACGGCCGGACTTGGCAACCGATTTTTGACAACCAACCGACCGGCTCGATCGGCGCGATCGCGGTATCGATTTCCGACCCGAACATCATTTATGTCGGGAGCGGTGAAGGCTTGCACCGGCCCGACCTGTCGATTGGCGACGGAATTTACAAATCGACCGATGCCGGCAAGACCTGGACTCATCTCGGTCTTCGTGATGGACAACAAATCGCGCAGCTCGCGGTCGATCCGCGCAACCCGGATCGCTTCCTGGTTGCGGTAGGGGGGCATCCTTATGGCCCTAACGAAGAACGCGGCCTATTTCGGTCGCAGGATGGCGGCAAAACCTTCGAGAAGGTCCTGTATAAGGACGAGAACATTGGTGCCGGTGATGTGGTGATCGATCCTGCCAGTCCCGACATTGTCTACGCATCCCTTTGGGAATCACGCGAAGGTCCATGGGAGAACAGCACCTGGAACGG
>DATFCK010000071.1:0-20960 GCA_035253185.1 Chthoniobacterales bacterium
TTCTTATCTTTGTCGATTTCGAGAGCGCAGCGACACCCTCGTTAAACTTGACTGCTTTAAGCAGTCAAGTTGGCGGACGGCTGTTTGACGAGCACGCTGCGGTAGCTAATGGGCAATCGTCGCTGAGCAACAGACAATATCGGAATGAGTCAACGCTCGTTAGACTTGACTGCTTTAAGCAGTCAAGTTGCGCAATCGACCCGCAGTTTTATCTGGAAAGACATTGAAGGACCAGATTGGGCGCCGGACAAAAGCCGGTGCCGATTATCCCACAAAGTCATGGGAAGGAGTGTCCCCGGCGAAGCGGCTGAGATGATCGGACTGAATCAATATTTTTTGTTTGGTAGCGGCCGGTCACCGACCGGCCATGGCCATGGCGATTGAGGTCAATCGTCGCTACCGCCGGTTAGGACTTGACTGCTTTAAGCAGTCAAGTTGGCGAACGGCTGTTTGACGAGACGCTGCGGTAGCTAATGGGCAATCGTCGCTGAGCAACAGACAATATCGGAATGAGTCAACGCTCGTTAGACTTGACTGCTTTAAGCAGTCAAGTTGGTTGAAGGTCAGACCGACGGCTTTAAGGCGAGGGCAGATTGAAACTCGCCACAATTGGCTTGTGGTCGCTGGAGTTTCGAGTGGTGTTTAACACCTCCGCCTTTCGCAATGTTAGGCCACGATAAAAGATGTGGTCAAAACAGGCCGGGGGAAACATTCGATCCCCGTGCAGGGTCATATGGCTTCCCGGCTGCGTTCCCTCCCAAATCCATTGGAAACCGTTTTTGGTCAGATTGCGCAGTGTGTTCTCACTGGCGAAGCGTGAATCGTCCAGTGACGTATTAAAATCGCCTCCAACAATGCAGGCTACCTTGCCCAAAGGCTCGTAGGCGCGATGCATTGCTTCGATATGCGACAGCAGTTGTTTGGCAGATTCTTCGCGGATCGGAATATTCTCTGAAACTCCGTCGCGATTGCTTTTCAAATGCACGCAATAAACCAGCAAAAGCTGCTTCGGTTTCACCTCATAAGCGGCAAAGGCGAACCCGCGCGGAGGCGTGGATGCGCCGGCGTCCTTCCACATTTCCACCCATGCGCTGATGGGCTGAAGTCTGCTGGCAATCGCCACTTCCTGCGCGTATGGCTGCCCCTCACGAGGCGGAAAGTTCGCGCATACATCGACTTTCATTCCTTGCAACGGCTGCACCGCCAGTGCTGCCGCTTCCCAGTTCCGGACTTCTTCCATTCCGATTATATCAGCATTCAGCCGTGAAATATCGGCATGCACCGACGCGGTCTGTCGACGTTCAGAGTCTTTATCTGGTTCCACCCGCGTTCCGGGAAACCATTGAATATTCCAGAAGGCCACGGTTAGGCCGCCCGATACGCTGAGCTGAGGCGGGGCGGCATTCGACTTGAACGGCCACGGAGAAGTGGCCGAGATGGCGATCCCGGCACCCAGCGCACTAATAATAAGGGCAAAAGCCAGGCCGCGAATGGCGGGCTTATTTAAACAAAATGACACGATCCGACGTTTATGCATGGCGTGTCCAAATGATAGCGGTCGCCAGAGAGGCTAGCCACAATTTAAAGTGCTTGACCGCCCGATGCTTGCACGGAGGGTGAAGCAAGGAATACGCAGGATCGGCGGGGTTACGCGCATGCTTGCACCCTCGAACGATTCTTAGAGGAAACGCATAGGTTTTCCGCCGTGCTTCCGACGCTGCCGTAAGCAGAATGAAACCAGGCACAGTAACCCACACCATCGCCGCCTTGCTTTCATCGATAACTTCGATGTTTGCTCAATCCGCGCCGGTCAAATCTTCTCCCCCGAAGGTGAAAGCCAGTAAAAAGTCTGATCGTTTTTCGGAAAATCCGATGGTGAGTCTGGACTCGCTGGCGTTCATGCCCCGGCACTTAAGCGATACCACGACTCAAAGCAACGCTCGTTTCCCCTGGAAACAAAATATCGTGACGACGACGTTCTGGATCGGCGAGGAACCGACGGCCAATAATCCGGTGCCGAATCGTTCCAGTTCGTGGGACAAACAATGGACGAAAAGTTATGGCGGTTTTGATGATCCCTCGCCGGCCCGCCGAAACAACTTCATTCCGGTCAAATTTACGCCTCGGCAGAATCCGTTCTACTGCGCGCTGCCTTACAATGACAAAGCAACCAACGGGCATCGGCCTGAAGCCCCGCGGGTGGTGCCGTGGTTCAAAGAAGCTTACCGGGGTCCCGGCGTTTCGACCTGCAAGGGACGGTGGGTCGCCATTCGCAAGGGCGACCGCGTAGCTTACGCTCAGTGGGAGGATGCCGGTCCGTTCCGGACTGATCACTGGCAATATGTCTTTGGTGATGAACGTCCCAAGCCAAATCTGAACCGCGGTGCTGGGCTGGACGTTTCACCGGCAGTGCGCGATTACCTGGGCATGCAGCCGACCGATGTGACCGATTGGAAGTTCGTCGATTTCAAGGATGTGCCCAGTGGTCCATGGGCTAAATACGGTGATAACAACACGTTCGTGAGGAATGCCCGAAAGCTGCAGACGGAAGTGGCCGGTAACACCAAGCCCAGCGGGCACGCGGTTTCGCGATAGGGTGAATAGTTCAGTCGGTGTTGACGTCCAGATTGATGATGTCCCCCCGGATTTTGCACATCGTGGCTACGGTTATTGCCCGCTCCCGATGGCGCGCAACTTGCAGCCAAAACACCTCAAATTTACTTGCTGAAAAGCAAAATGTTGCTTAGAACTCCCCTCGGTCCGCGGGTTTGCGGACCCGTAGCCGTGGTCATCGCAGCCACGGCTTGGTAGAGTGCGTCGGTCTGCCGGTCCGGCTTCGGGCTACATTCCGAAATGCGAAAGAAAAACTACGGCGAAATGCAGCACTCACGTCTCGCCGGTTAGGAGCTTGATTTAATCTGCAACCACAATATCGCGTTAACGGTCGGATTCGCGCTCGCGAAGTCCGGGTCATTTTAGGGTCGTCGGGCGAGCAGTTAGGCGTCATGAAACTCTCTGATGCCCTGCGCAAAGCCCAAAGTCTGGATCTCGATCTGGTTGAAGTCGCACCGACCGCAAATCCTCCAGTGTGTAAAATCGTAGCCCTCGGGAAATTCCGCTACGATATCTCGAAACAGGACAAGGATAAGAAGCCCTCCGGCGCCAAGCTGAAGGAAATCAAGTTCCGGGTAAATATCGACGACCACGATTACCTGACCAAGATCCGCCATGGTGAGGAATTCCTCGATCGTGGAAACAAAGTCCGCGTCCAGCTCCAGTTTCGTGGCCGGGAAATGGCCCATCAGGAATTCGGAATGCAGCTGATGCAGAAGGTAAAGGAAGACCTTTCCGGCATGTCGCAAGTCGAGATGGAGCCCAAGATCACCGGCCGCAATGTGACGATGACGCTGTCGCCGTTGCCGGCAAACCGGCGGAAGCGGAAGTTCGCGCCGGTCAAGCGCGCGGCGGAACCGGAGCCCGCCGCAGCCGAACAAAATGGGTCGGGCGCCTAGCCGCGCGGTAAGCAACGGTTAGGTAGTCCAGCCAGGAGCTCGCGTAGCCGCGGAACTTATCGATTCAGGCGGTTTATGGCGTTCCCTGCGGGGACGACTGCACCGACGTCGGTAACGGGGGGAATTGATTGGCCTTCTCCTGGGCCATGCGTGCCTCAATTCGTTGCTTCCGCGCAATGGCATCAGCGTTATCTTTTTGAAGTTTGAGAACTTTTTCGTTATCCGCCAGGGCGTTCTTCAGATCGTTCTTAACTTCATAAATGTAGGCACGATACTCGAGGTATTTCACTTCTTTCGGATTCGCTTTGATCGCTTCCGAGTACATGCTCAGCGCCTTGTCCAGGTCGTTCATCTTCATCGCGATCGACGCTCTGCCCTCAATGGCCATCGTATTTTTGCTCTCGAGCTTGATGACTTCGTCATAATCCGCCGCTGCCTGTTGGAATTGTTGCTGCGCCGCGTAGTTAGCAGCGCGGCCCAGCAGGGCCGCCACCAGACTTGGCTCATATTTGCGCTCCATGTCAGTCGCTTTGCGCAAATCTTCAATTGCTTCGTCCCACTGCTGATTCCGGGCCTCTTCGGTCCCTCGCCGGGCCAGTTGGTTCGCTTCGGAAGACTTTCCACCTTTGGGAGCTGAAAAGGCGCTGGGCGCAGTTAACGCCATGCTCAATGAGAGAAAAAATGATAATAGAACAGCTTTCATCTTTGTTTTGACGACTTGGGTTTTAAAGAATTCGATTTTCAGATGGTAAGTAGTTGTCCGCAAGTGACAACTGCGACCATTGTTCTTATCTGCCGGTATGTGCATCCGCATAATAACGAGGATGTAACGGCCAGCGACCGACCGCGGTTTAGCTAGGGCGGTTCGTCCGGGGAAACCGATGTTTCCGGACTGCCAGGCTGATTCGTCCCAGCCGTTGACGACAGGGGACCCGGTTCGTCCACCCGGCGAATTGAGATCGCGCGCCCGGTTTTTTCATCAATATCCACCAGCGCCCCGCGCAGCCGCACTTCGCCGGATGCCACCGGGAATGTTGCCGGAAGATTCGACATGAATCGGGTAACGATCGGTTCAATGGCGCGACCAAGAATTGAGTTAACCGGCCCGCACATGCCGGCGTCGCACAAAAACGCTGTGCCACCAGGAAAGATTTGTTCGTCGGCTGTTTGCACGTGGGTGTGGGTTCCGATCACCGCCGAAACTTTCCCATCCAGGTAGCGTCCGATGGCAATCTTCTCACTGGTCGTTTCGCCGTGTACATCGACGATGATCACTCGAGTCTCGGCCTGAATTTGCGCGATCGCGTCCTCCGCGCTCCGAAACGGGTTTTCGAGGATTGGCTGCATAAACGTCCTGGCCTGCACATTTAACACCCCCACTTTTCCTTTGGGCGTTTCCAGAACGATGAAGCCGTTGCCGGGCGCTCCCGGCGGATAATTGACCGGCCGCAACAGCCGCGGCTCGAAGCTGAGGAAGGCGATGATGTCCTTCTGATCCCAAATGTGATCGCCAGTTGTGATCACTGACGCGCCCGCGCGCAAAAGGTCGATCGTGATTTTTCCGGTGATTCCGCGACCGCCGGCCGCGTTTTCGCCATTCACAATAATGAAATCGAGGTCCAGGCTCTGGCGCAACTCCGGCAGCTTCGCGATGACCGCCGCCCGGCCGGGTTCGCCAACGACATCGCCCAGAAAGAGGACCCTTAGCATTGGAAAAGACTAGACACGGCAATGACCAAATGTCATCCGCGGTTAGCGACGAGTTAGAAACATTGAAAGATGAGGCGCCAGACTCGTTATAATTAACGCGCACAATCAAGCATTGATGCTTCATTGCGGAGCAATGGTACCGGAATTGTCACTTTGGGGCCGAACCCTCAAACACCTTTGCCTGTTCGTTTCGTTGGCGGCGCTTTCGGTTTCCGCCCTGTCCGCGTCCGACAACATTGGCACGCTCGGCGCCCGGCCTCGATGGGAAGTTCTGAAGCACTATCAGCAAACCATCACGCGCGACGAGTTTATCAAACTCGTTCAAAACGTCTATTGTACCCAGGGCATACCGGCGGGTATGATCTCGATCGAAGAAGATTCCGCCCGGATTCTAATGAATCGCCGGTCAAACTCGACGTTCACCCTTCGATTTGCGCCGGACGAGGACTCGAAGAAGCCAGTTCCGAGGTTATGGCGTCCGGCGACCGAACTTGGTCCGGCCAAGTCAGCGAAACCGTTGTTAGGCGTTAGGATTGCTCTCGATCCCGGGCATCTGGGCGGCAAATGGGCAAAAATGGAAGAGCGGTGGTTCAAGATTGGCGATGCGGCGCCGGTGCAGGAAGGTGATTTGACCCTGCGAGTGGCTCGCCTCCTGGCCCGAAAACTTCGCCTGCTCGGTGCGACCGTCTCCTTTGTCCGAAGTCAGCCTGGCCCGGTTACAGTCAAGCGGCCGGGCGACTTCAAGGAACTTGCCAGGCGTATCCTGATCAAGAACGGAGTTCCGCAGCCGCGCTCCGACGTCATCAGTGCGGACGATCCTGAAAAGGAGCACACAGTGCGGTGGCAGAGCGAAATTCTTTTTTATCGCTACAGCGAGATACGACGGCGCGCGCTGCTGGTAAACACGAAACTACACCCCGATTTGGTGGTGTGTTTGCACTTTAATGCTGAAGGATGGGGAGACCCTAACCAACCGAGCCTGACGCCCGTGAATCACCTGCATTTGCTGGTGAACGGTTCGTATCTCCAGCCGGAGTTGGAGTTCGATGATGAACGATTCGAGATGATTCGTCGTTTGCTCAGCCGAGCTTATGACGAGGAGATCGCGGTCGCTGACGCCGTCGCCACCAGTATGGCTAAACAGACCGGATTGCCGCCGTTCCAATATCCGACCACGTTAACGACTACTAAGGTGGGATCCAGCGGCTACGTATATGCCCGCAACTTGTTAGCCACGCGGCTGTATCGCTGTCCCGTCGTTTACTGTGAGCCATACGTGATGAACAACCGGGAAGTGTTCGACCGAATCCAGGCCGGCGATTACGAAGGCACCCGGGACTTTAACGGAATTCAGAAAAAGAGTATCTTTCGCGAATACGCCGACAGCGTTGCCGACGGGCTGGCTGATTATTATCGGAACGCGCGAGAGCGGTAGCGCCTGCCGATCTACAGCGCGTTTACTGCTTCTCGAATATCCTCCATCGTTACTTCGTTGGAGAGGTAGCCGGAACCGATCCGTGGAACTACCACAAACCGAATTTCGCCGTTTTGAAATTTCTTGTCGAATTTGAGGGCTTCGATGATTCGCTCACGGGGGAAGTCTTGGGGTAATCCGGTGGGCAACTGGAATCGTTCCAGCAGCCGAATGACCGTAGCCCGTTCTTCGTGCGTTAGTCCGGCTCGCCTAACCGAAATCTCCAGCGCCGCGACGATTCCGAGACTAATCGCTTCGCCATGCAAATACGTTTTGTAATCGCCGGCCCGTTCGATGCCGTGTCCAACGGTGTGGCCAAAATTCAGCAGGGCGCGTTCTCCTTTTCGATCGTGTTGGTCTCCGCCGGCAATACGTGATTTGATCTCGATATTTCGCCGGATCAGAGACGGCAACGTTTCCGCGGGAATGTGTGCCGGTGCCAAAACCGATAGATCCGTGCGGCTCAGGTCCTCAAACATTTTCGCATCGGCGATGATGGCGTGTTTGACGACTTCCGCGTAACCCTGTCTGAATTCCCGTTCCGGCAACGCCCGCAAAATTTCGATATCATCAATTACCAGTGCGGGGTGGTGAACGGCGCCAATCTGGTTTTTGCCAGAGGCCGTGTTTACCCCGGTTTTGCCGCCGATCGAACTATCGACCATTGCCAGGAGCGTGGTTGGAATCTGAACATGCGGTACGCCGCGTTGGAAAATGGCAGCCACAAATCCGGAAAGGTCACCGATGACCCCGCCGCCAAGTCCGATTACGAACGATTCGCGATCAAGGCCCATCGCCAGCATGCGCTCGCAAACGCTGCCGGCCGTTTCGAGCGTTTTGAGTTGTTCGCCCGCCGGGATTGTGACCAGGTTGGGATGAATTCCTGCCTCGGCCAGGCTTTTTTGCAGACCGGCCGCAAATAGTGGCGCGATGTTGGTATCGGTGACGATGACGCAACGACGAATTCTGACGCGGTCGGAAATGAGTCGCCCCGCTTCCCTCAACAGGTGCGAGCCGAGCACCACATCGTACGAATCAGTGCCGAACGTCACCTGAACTTTGGTCACATCGAAATAGAGCACACTTCACTTGACAAACTACTGGACGCGCCTGTGTACTAAGACATGCCCGATCCTGCTGATCCAATTCAACCGGAGCCGATCCCCGCGTCGGCCGGCGCACCGCCGCCACCTCCGCCGCCGGTGACAGAGGTGAATGCCTCGACCTTGGATTTGCCCTCAAACATCGCCGCAGCGCTGGCCTGTGTCCCGCTAATTGGTGGCATCATTTTCTATATCATGGAGAAGCGGGACAGTTTTGTGCGCTTCTACGCGATGCAATCGATCATTTTCGGCGGTGCCTGGCTGCTGGTCAGCGTCGCGTCCTCGATCATTTCGCACATTTTTTGGAACATCCCGATGATCGGTCCAATTTTGGGGTTCTTTTGGTCGATCGTTCACGCACTCCTCCAGATTGCGTTTTTGGTCATTTGGATCATCGCGACCGTGAAAGCGTTCAGCGGAGTTCGCTGGGAAATTCCCTACATTGGACCTACCGCTCGGAAACAGACCGAGGGCGCGGCCGCGTTTTAGTTAACAGTGCGCGTCGGCGTCCGGGGGGTTACGCTCGTGCCAGTGGGCACTGTCGCCTAACGACTAATAGTTACTTCAACTGAACGTTGTCGATCCACGAATCCACCGAATCGGTGATCAGCGATGCGTCGGTAAAGGTTAGGGTCGTTAGGGTGCTGTCAGCGGTAAATGAAAACACCTTGGGAGAGTATTGCACGTTCGATCCAAACGCAGATTGGGTGATCAATTGTGAAAGCAAGCTTTTCTGGCCCTGTAGCGTGACCTGTAATCGCTGTTGTCTCTGACTCACCGGCGAAAAAACGCCGTAGTCGAAACTGAGGGTGTAGGACCGGCCCGGTGTTGTTGAAAAACTTTGGGTCAAGACGGCGTTAGGCGGTTTTTGGGCGGCATTGAACCGGGCAGCCTTAACCCCCTGGGTGGCTGCTCCGGTAACGACGTCCTGATTTCCGCTTCGATTCCAACCGAGATAATCCTGCTCGAAACTTCCATTTACCAGGCTCACCGGCGCCGGGGTTGGGGTTGGAGTAGGTAACGGTGTTGGCGTAGGGGTCGCCGTTGGGGTTGGTGTTGGCGTCGGAGTTGGTGTCGGAGTCGCGGGTGCGCCGCCGCTGGTTAGGCGGACGTTATCGAGAAAGATATCGGTGTTCGTTGTGGTCTGCGATGTGTCTGTAAAGGTCAATACCGCAGAATTCCCGGTGGCCGTGAAACCATAGCTCCTCGTTGTCCACCAGGTCCCGGTGCCCTGCCCCGCCACGGTAACGGTTTGGGATAGGAGGGAGCTGGCCCCCGTGGTAATCGAAATTTGTAACCGTTGCTGTAGCGTGGTCTGCCACCCGTAAGCCGCCACGTCGACCGTAAGAGTGTAGGTCGCTCCAGGTACGGTAGCAAATGCCTGGCTGAGGATTCCGTTAGGGGTTGAATTTCCTGAATTGAACGAAGCGGCCTTGGTTCCGTCGGTGACAGTCAACGGAAATGGCGAATTGCTAGCGCTCGCAATCAGTTGATTGCCGCTGAATGACCAGCCGGTGTAATCAGATTCGAAGCTGCCATTCACGATCAATGGTCCCGGAATCGGGGTCGCCGTGGGTGTTGCGGTGGGTGTTGCGGTCGCGGTCGCAGTTGGTGTTGCGGTGGGTGTCGCAGTTGGGGTTGCGGTGGGTGTCGCAGTTGGTGTTGCGGTAGGTGTCGGAGTTGGGGTTGCGGTAGGTGTCGCAGACGGTGTGGCGGTTGAAGTCGGGGTCGGCGTCGGCGTCGCACTCGGGGTCGGCGTTAAGTCCGGGGTCGATGACGGAGTTGCGGTCGCCGTCGGTGTTGGAGTTGGTGTCGATGTCGGTGTGGCTGTCGGCGATGGAGTAGGAGTTGGAGTCGGAGTCGGAGTAGGTGTAGGAGTCGGAGTTGGAGTTGGAGTTGGAGTTGGAGTTGGTGTTGGAGTTGGTGTTGGAACCGGAGTGGGCGTTGGCGTTGCCGGGATGTTCCCAACTATGCGCACGTTATCCAGGACCAGATCGGTGTTGGTGGTAGCTGTCGACACATCGAAAAATGTGATCGTGGTAGAAGGACCGTTAGCCAGGAACGTAAACGTCTTGGTGGTCCACCACGTTCCGGTTCCCTGGCCATTCACCGCCACGATCTGGGATAACAGCGACGCTCCACCGCTTTGAACCGTCACCTGAACTCGTTGTTGTAAGGTGGTTTGCCAGCCGTACACACCGACATCAAACGTGAGGGTGTAGGTGACGCCAGCCGCAGTATTGAATGTTTGCGCCAAGCTCGCGTTCGGCGTCCGATTCGCATCGTTAAACACCACCGCTTTGGTGCCGTTCGTGACTGGAAAGTTAATCGGAGCCGCCGTAGCGGTGGCGTGGGTAATATTTCCCGTAGCAGTCCATGCGGTGAACCCGGATTCAAAACTTCCGTTGACTAACGGAGTCGCCGAAACGGGCACGGGAGTAGGCGTTATCGTGGGAGTCGGAGTGGGCAACGCACCGACGGTCAACCGGACATTGTCCAGGAACGAATCTACTGAGTCGGTTATACTGGACAGGTCCCGGAAGGTGATGGTGGTGACGGATTTGTCGGCCGTGAAAGAATACCACCGCGGGGTGTATTGAGTTACCGCGCTGAAAGCCGCAGTGGTAATGACATCAGACGCCAGCAGAGTATTGCCCACGATCGTCACTTCCATGCTCTGCGATTTTTGATTTACCGTGGAAACGATGCCGTAATCAAAACTTACGGTGTAGGTTTCTCCGGGCGTGGTGGCGAAGTGCTGCGTTGCCATACCGTTAGGCGCCTGCTGCTGGGCATTGAATCGGAGCGCCTTCGCGCCCTGCGATGCGCCATTGGCCGATATTTCCAGGTTGCCAGTCAGAGTCCAGCCAGTCGCATCCTGCTCGAAGCCGCCGTTAGTGAAAGGGCTGGGAGATGTCAGCTGGGCAAACCCATACGTTAGTAACTGTATGCTTTCATAGTGTCTCGCCAGATCGTTAGGCGCACCGGTGAAAAATTGAGCTCGGGTTGGGTCCTGCGCCGAAACGGAGTCCAGCACCACGGTAAGGATGGTGTTCCGTGAACGTGTAGCGCTGGCGGCCATGCAAAAACCGGCTGGGATCGATTCTCCGGTTTTGATCCCTTTGGTGCCGGGATACAGCATCGAACCGAAAAGGAGGTTTGTGTTCGTCAGCGTCTGAATCTTTTGCCGGCCGAGCGAATCTACCCAGGTGGTAGGAATCCAATGAAGCGTCTGCACGAATTGGGCGAATGCCGGCTGGGCCATCGCGAAACGGGCCAGCGCCGCCAGGTCGCGGGCTGTGGTGTAATGTCCGCAAAAAGGCAGATCGGGATCACAATTCGCTCCGGTTGGTTCGAACCCGGCTACATCACCATAATGCGTATTGGTTAGGCCAAGCGAGGCGGCGCGCTGGTTCATCATTATTATGAACGCGGCCTCACTACCGGCTACGTTTTCGGCGATGGCTACCGCGGCATCGTTTCCCGAGGGTAACAATAAGCCGTAAAGCAGGTCGCGCAGGCTTAGCCGATCGCCAGTCTGCAAGTCCATTCTGCTGCCCGGTCGGGTGGCGGCGGCTGAGCTAATTGGAGCCGCCAGTTGATCGAGGTTCGCACCCTTTTGTTCGATCGCGATCAGAGCGGTCATGATCTTCGTTAGGCTAGCCATCGGCCGGAGCGTATCCGGGTTTTTAACAGCAATCACATCGCCGGTCGTGCCGTCGGTGACGATTGCCGCAGCCGCGGTAAGAAACGGCAGAGGCGGTGGAGGCGTCGGTGTCGGTGTCGGTGTCGGCGTTGGAGTTGGCGTTGGCGTTGGGGTCGGCGTTGGCGTGGGTGTCGCTGTAGGCGTCGCCGTAGGAGTTTCAGCTGGTGTCGGTATCGGAGTTACCGTCAATTCTGGTGTTGGGGTTGGAGTAGCGAGCTCCGGCGTTGCCGTTGGAGTCAGCTCGGGAGTCGCGGTGGGAGTTGGACTCTCTTCCGGCGTTGGCGTTATGCTCGGTTCTGGAGTCGGAGAAGCAGTTGCCTGCGGCGTGGGACTTGGGGTCTCCTCCGGTGTTGGGCTGGGAGACGATTCGGGCGTTGGCGTTACTACCGGAGTCGGACTCGGCGTCGCACTTTCAGTTGGTGTCGTTTCGGGCGTCGGCGTTACTTCCGGAGTCGGACTCGGTGTCGCACTTTCAGTTGGTGTCGTTTCCGGCGTCGGCGTTACTTCCGGAGTTGGACTCGGCGTCGCACTTTCACTTGGTGTCGCTTCCGGCGTCGGCGTTGGCGTTGGCGTTGGCGTATCAACCGGTGTCGGAGTTGGAGTTACCGATGATTCCGGAGTCGGAGTCGCGGTCGGTTCCGGAGTTGGCGAGGGGGTGTCGTCTGGCGTGGCGGTCGCAGACGGTGTGGGCGACGGAGTGAGTTCAGGCGTTGGTGTTGGACTAACCGACGGATCCGGTGTTGGAGACGGACTATCTTGCGGCGTCGGCGTGGGAGTCTCGATCGGTGAAGGTGTGGCGGATGGCGTCGGAGTGGGCGTTTCCTCAGGAGTGGGTGTTGGTGGCGCACTCGGTTCCGGCGTGGGCGTGGCACTTGGATCGGGAGTCGGCGTTGGAGTATCGGCCGGCACCGGAGTCGGCGTGGGAGTCGGTGCCAGATGAAGCAAAGCACCCTTGGTATAGTTCGCCGGCGGAACAAACAGGTTGTCTCCGGCGACCGCTGGAATATTTCCGGTGTCGGTAATTTGACCGGTCGCAGGATTGATCCACTCGTAGGCAAACGTCCGCGGGGGCAACACAACCGAAAAAGAAGAATTCAGCGGCTGATAGACCAAATATTCAATATTTGGATTTACCAGCGCGTAACCGGTCGATGCGGCCGAGTTGATGGGCGTCATTTTAGCCAGATCAATCCGGTTACTTAACTCCCGAGCGTAACCCATCGCGGCTCGAAGATCTTCGTCGGCGGCATAGGTGTGACCGTACGGATCCATCATGATGGGGTTATGACCGCGCAAGAATGCCTTCCACGCCCACGGACTGTCATCACCCGCCGGATCGACTCCCCAGATATGGTCCGTATCCAAAATGCTGACTTTGCTCACAGGGGCGTCGAGAAGAACCGTGGTGTATGATGGAGGGGTTCGGCCTGAGAGCGAAATCCACTCCGCCAGACTGGCTAACAGATCGAAATTCTGCGTTTCATCGCTCAGCACATGATCGAATGCGGTCATCCCCACCGGATGTTGTTTGGGCTTTAGTGACTCGTAGTTATGAATGTGATCGATTACATGGTACTGCCATGCGCGACTGCTGGGCTGGGTTTCATTGGTTACTTCGTATAAGACATTGTCGAAGTCGTTAACGGTATCGATTACCTTTTCCACGTATCGATCCATTATCGCCACCAGGGCGGGGCGGTTCATCGTATAAACGTCTGCTTTCGTAACCGCAAACCCGTTAACGTTGTTCAGAGGATTGTAATAGCTGTAGGTGAAATCGTTGCCGTCGTTACCGAAACTTGCGTTGATCCAGACGCCGTCGAACAACATGATCGAGACGTAAATCCCGCGCGCCTCGGCCGCGGCGATCCGGGCTCGCATTCGATCGAAGAACGATTGATCGAATCGTAACAAGTCAACCTTCGGCCGGCCATCAGCTGCGTTCCCGGGGCCAGTCCGCAAGTACGGCAGCGGCGTAAGATATCCCCGGGTTGGCGTGGCCACCTGCTGATATGACCGGTTCATGTGCCAAAGCCGGAAGAAGTTGTGGTTAAGCCGGGTGAGAAAATCGAGATACTCCGGATAATCGAAAGTCTGAAACAACGAGAAGTCCTGCAGGTTATCCCACACGTGGGAACCGGTTAGCAGAATGGGTTTGCTGGAATTGTTGGTAAAGTAACGGGGGTTCGCCGAAGATACCCGCAACACTCCGTTAGGCTGGTATACCGATATCGTCGCCGGATTGCTCACGATGGAGCCGGCTGCGTTCGTGACCGTAACTGTATACTTTCCGCTATCAGTGTCGTTGATTGAATCGAACACCAGCGCGCTTGAATTCGCGCCCGGAATATCGACATCGTTGCGTCGCCACTGATATTGCAATGGCTCACTCCCGCTGGCGGTGACAGAAAGGGTCGCAGGGGCGCCGCGGACGAAAAACTGGTTGTCCGGCTGGCGCGTTATGGTAGGCGCATCCAGCAGGATCTGGCGGAAATTATCCAGGTAGATGTCGACCGCTGCATTTGGAGTCGAAACATCCCGTAGCGTCAGAGTGGTTAGGGCACTATTCGCTTGAAAGAGCAAACTCTGAGGCTGATAGATAATCTCAGGACCTGAGGCGGTCTGACTAACTACCTGAGATAGCAGCAGATTGTTTCCGCTAAGTGTGATCTCCAGATCGCGCCCGCCCTCCGCCTCCGGCGAGAACACGCCGAAATCGAAATTTAGCAGATATTTTCGACCAGCCAGGGTGGCGAATGCCTGGGAAAGCAGCGTGTCAACCGGCGGGTCGGAACCCGGGAAGCGAACGGCCTTGGTTCCATGGCTGGCGCCGAAGGCTACCACCTGTTGATTCCCGGCGGCGTTCCAAAAGGCGTAATCGTTCTCGAAGCTGCCGTTAGCCAAGCCCGGAATTGGGGTAGGGGTAGGCGTCGGCGTCGGCGTCGGAGTTGGGGTCGGAGTTGCAGTTGCAGTTGCAGTAGGGGTTGGGGTAACGCCTCCGGAGCCCGTGATTACCTGAACGTTATCGAGAAACGAATCGACCGAGTCTGTGATCAGCGAAACATCGCTAAACGTTAGCGTTGTCGTCGATCGATCGGCCGTAAACGAGAAACTCTTGGCCGCGTACGAAACACCTGAGCCAAACGCGCTTTGCAGAATCAGTTGCGATAATACCACCCCATTTCCCCGGACCGTGACTTGTAAACGTTGCTCCCGTTGGCTAACCGGAGAGTAAACGCCGTAATCCAGCGAGAGCGTGTAGGATTGCCCGGCTACGGTCGCGATATTCTGGCTAAGAACCCCGTTTGGGGTTTTTTGCGCAGCATTGAATCGTACCGAACGCGTTCCCTGGGTCGCAACCCCGCTGACGAAGTCCTGGTTACCACTTATCGACCATCCGGTGGAATTTTGTTCGAAACTTCCGTTTGTAACCAGCGATTGGGCCTCAACGGCTGCGGCGCCGAAGAGATGCAACCACGCAACAACAATTGCCACGCTTTTTGATCGCGAACGATACTCCGGCTGCTCACGCCGGCATGACGTGAACGGCTTAGACCGAATCGACAAACCTGGATTCAAATGTAGGTGCCGGCGCCACCCGGCGATTCCCAACCTTTTTGCTAAAGTTCCGGTTTCTTGGTTCCACGCCACCATCCCAATTCGCGAGAGACAGCACAATGACAAAATTGGCAGCGTCTGATGAATATTCCGTTGCGGTTGAACCGCAGCATGTTAGTCCATCGGACGTTTGCCCGATGTCGACGCGTTATTGTCCCCGGCGAGAAGTTTTACAACGATCTCAGTCAGGATCAGCTCATGATCGAGCTGCGTGGTCACGAGCCGTAGATTCGCCTGCAGACACGCCTCCATTGCCTCAACCAAACGAGTAGTCTCAAACCGATGTGCATTTTGCGCCGCGATTCCCAGCGCATAGGCGTTGATCGCGCCATCCTTTTTTCGCGGGAGATGCTGCGTCGCGCTCTGTGGCAATCGATTTAACGCCGAAATAAAGGTGTAAGGTGCATGCGGCCGGGAAAGACGATGGCGTTCCATCAAATCCTTCGCCAATAAAAGATTGCGAACCGTTGGAAGAACCGCGACGAGCAAGATCCCAATCGCGCTTTCACCCTGATCCAGTAACCGGCGCACAAGTGCCAGCGCCCGCTCCAGATCCCGTTGCGCCAACGCGTTCCCCAGGTCGAAAATTACTCCGGCGCGGGAGAGCGGTACCAGTTCGCGCACAGTGTCGGCATCGATTTGGCGCGATGACCGGAGGAACAGGTCAATTTTTTCCAATTCGTTGTCGATCTGGCGCGTATCGCCGCCGGTCAACAACACGAATAGCTCGAGCGCCTCATCATCGAACGACAACGTCCGCTTCGTCGCTCGCGCCCGAACAATCTCAGTCGCTTCTTCTTCCCATCCGCTGCGGCTGGAATCCAATTTGTCAAAGACCTGGAGCTCCGAACATTTGGCCAGCGACTTGTAGAATGATCTCCTCTTATCGACATCGGTCGCGCTGATGAGAAACGTAACACCCTCGGGCAGATCCGAGCTGATTAGTTCGCATAATTCTTCCAACGCGGATTGCACCGATGCCGATTTTCCAATGACCGTGTCAGCCAGACAGTTGGCGTTTTTAAGCCAGACGAGTTTGCTGCCGCCCATGAACGGCAGCGTTTGAAGGGCTTCGATTGTCGATCTGATGCGCGACACTGCCTGATCGACGTTATCGGCGCAGCCATCGATTATCTCCATGCCGAAATCGCCCAGGCCGGGTGGCGTAAGCCGCTCCGCCAAAGCCGCAGCCGTGCGTTTTACTTCGCTTTCGTCGGAACCGACAATGGCGTGAACGTTGCCCGCACTTTTTTTCGATTTTGCGGCAACTTTGGGCACGCTGCTATTTCATCACAGCTTCGTGCAGTAGCAACTCCGGAGACGCGACCCGATTTGATTTATCGGCAGTAGTTTTTGGTTATTCGCCCGCAATCTGTTGCATAGAACTGCCGTAATCTTTGGCTGCGTAGGCGCGAAATTTTTCCTCCAACATCGCGACGTTGCTAAAGTGCCCGGCATAGGATTGGTTCAATGCCCGCTCGAAGGGTTGATGGCGCGCGAGCGCATCCAGCAACGTCATAAAGCTGCGCTTGTCAG
The DNA here is from genome assembly GCA_035253185.1 of Chthoniobacterales bacterium. GTDB lineage: Bacteria > Verrucomicrobiota > Verrucomicrobiia > Chthoniobacterales > UBA10450 > DATFCK01. The sequence continues at coordinate 16,660 of DATFCK010000071.1, forward strand.
TCGCGGCCAGAAACCGCACCAGCCGCTCCGATTCGTCGTAAAAGGTCTCGACTTGTTCCGATGGTGGATGGGTTATGGCGAGCAGCTTCGAGAGCGGAATCAAGTCATTCGCCGCAATCGATTGCGAATGAGCTCTTGCAATATAACCCCGCGCTCGCTGATAACTGGCGTGCGCATTTTTTGATACGTATTGGGCAAAACCCTCATCCAGCCAGCACGGAATCGATGCCGTGTAGAATCGATGAAGTATCAGGTGGGCCACTTCGTGCCCCAGCACATTGTTAGTAAACTTGTATGCTGGGTTTCGCTGAATGAACAAACTGCCGGCGGAGTGAATCCCACCGGTCCAACGTTCGAGTTGCCCGGCGGATTGGAATTGCTGCCAGTCTTCCGGCTGCTCGAAAATGTAGATATGGCATTTTGGATTCGATGACAGTTGTTCCCGTTCCAATTCTTTTGCGATCACGCGATAGTGAAACTCCGCTTCCACTGCCACCGGTGTAGCCACATAACTGTGGACAAAATGATAGACGAAGTGATCGCTCTCGCTGTGCTTCCATTGTTCCGGGCGAATTGCGAGCGCCTTTTCGCCTAACGGATTCGGGTCGTGCTCGCTCAGTTGCGAGAATTCAACCTCTCGCAGGGTGCTGGTTTCGGAGATCTGGGCTTGCGCGCTGGCCGCGGTTAACACCAGCGCTCCGAAGAGGGCGCGATATGGCAGCTTCCGGAACATTTCATGTCGTTGAAGCTAGTCCCGTGCGAGAGACATACCCGCGGTCTGCCACCGCTGAAGGCGATGGCATCAGCGGCTGGCCGACTTTAAACCCGCGACCGCCGCCGGCCCAAACTCCGGGTGTACTTCACCGGGCGGCGTTTCGGTTCGATCTTGTCGATGCCGGTGCCGCTTTTGACCTCCATGATCTGGTCGCGGAGTAGCGCCGCCCGTTCAAACTCGAGATTGGCCGACGCTCGCTGCATCTCGTCTTCCAATTCTCGCAGCAACTCGGTGAGGTTGAAATCTCCCCCGGCCTCACGAATTACCGAAGATTCAATTTCGCGTCCGCGCAGGATCGTGTGCAGACTTTCCTGCACCGCGCGCCGCACCGTCTGCGGAGTAATCCCGTGTTTTTCGTTATACTCCATTTGTTTCGCCCGGCGATACTCGGAAATGGACATCAACGCCTCCATGCTTTGGGTGACCTGATCGGCGAACAACACCACCTCGCCGTTCACGTGCCGGGCCGCCCGCCCCGCGGTCTGAATCAAAGAAGTCTGGCTCCGGAGAAAACCCTCCTTGTCCGCATCCAGAATGCAGACTAACGATACCTCGGGCAAATCGAGTCCTTCTCGCAACAGATTAATCCCAACCAGAATATCGAAATCAGCGGCCCGCAGTCCGCGCAGAATTTCAACCCTTTCGATCGTATCGATGTCGCTGTGGAGATAACGGACTTTCAATCCGACATCCCGGAGATAATCCGCCAGATCTTCGGCCGTGCGTTTGGTTAGGGTGGTTACCAGCACGCGCTCGTTTTTTTCCACCCGCTGGCGGCACAACTCGATGGTGTCATCGATTTGATGTTTTAGTGGCTTCAACGTAATCCTGGGATCGAGCAATCCAGTCGGACGAATGATTTGTTCTACCACCAGCGGAGATCCCGGAGTATCCACATCGAATTTTTCCGGTGGATCGTCTGTGCGCGAGATGTGGGTAATGGAACCGTTTTCGGACTTGGCCGGCGAACGATCGCGCCGTGATGCCGACACCGCTTTCGCTTCCCCCGCCACAACAAAAGGAATCGGCTCGTCCTCGCCAATCCGCGCGCGTTTGTGCGGGACATATCCTTTGTTCCCGACCACGCTGTTCTGAATTTCAAATTCCGCCGGGGTGGCGCTCACGTAGATGACCTGGTTCGTCATCTTCATGAATTCATCGAAATTTAACGGCCGGTTATCCAGCGCGCTGGGCAATCGGAATCCATACTCGACCAGAACCGTTTTGCGCGACCGGTCACCCTCGTACATCCCGCCAATCTGCGGAATCGTGGCGTGCGATTCATCCACCACCAGCAAAAAATCTTTGGGAAAAAAGTCCAGCAACGTGTACGGCCGCGAACCCGGTGCCCGCCCGGATAGATGGCGGGAATAATTCTCGATACCATTGCAGAACCCCATCTCCTGAAGCATTTCGAGATCGTATTCGGTTCGCATCCGCAATCGTTGGGCTTCGAGCAGCTTGCTCTGCGACTCCAGCTCTACAATTCGATGCTCCAGCTCATTACGAATCGACATTAAAGCGCGGTTTAACTTGTCGGCCGGAGTTACGAACTGTTTCGCCGGAAAAAAAGTGATCATGCCAAGTGCATTGTGGGCATGTCCGGTTAGGGGATCGAATCGAGTGATGGCGTCTACTTCATCTCCAAAAAATTCGATCCGGATAGCTTCTTCGTCCGCGGTTGCCGGATAGACTTCAACCACATCGCCACGCACCCGGAATCGGCCGCGCGAGAAGTTCATGTCGTTACGCTCATACAACATGTCTATCAAACGGCCCAGCACCGCTTCGCGACTGATGTGCTGGCCCTTTTTTACGGTGAGCAACATCCGCTCGTAATCTTCGGGCGATGTGATGCCGTAAATGCACGATACGCTCGCTACCACGATGGTGTCGCGACGCGAAAGGAGCGCGCTGGTGGCAGCCAGCCGCAAACGCTCGATCTCCTCATTAATAGAGGAGTCTTTTTCTATATAGGTATCAGAGCGGGGGATGTACGCCTCAGGCTGGTAATAATCGAAGTAGCTGACGAAATACTCCACCGCATTTCGGGGAAAGAACTGCTTGAACTCGGAATAGAGTTGGGCCGCCAGAGTTTTATTGTGCGAAATGACGAGTGTCGGCCGGTCGAGTTCCCGGATCGCATTTGCCACCGTGAATGTTTTCCCCGATCCAGTAACCCCAAGAAGGGTTTGATGCCGGTTACCCGCTTCGACCGACTTGATCAGCTTCGCGATCGCCTGCCCCTGATCTCCTCGCGGCTTGTAATTCGACTCCAGCTGAAACGCCATTGGCTAATCTAGCATTCCGCAATCAATCCTGCTCACGATAACTGTCCCGGAGCAGCTCACCCCGCAGCAGCTCACCCCGCAGCAGCTCCTAATACAAATAAAATGTCCATATGGACATTTTATTTGCTTCTTAAATCTGCCGACGTCGGGTGAAATATCCGCCGGCATCGGGTCAAATCGTTCAGGTGAAACCGCGAACAGAACAATTTCTCTACACTCTTCTTTGGACGGCAGGGAGTTTGATGAACCCGACCATGCGCAATCTCGATGAAACATTTGAAGGTTGGGCGTATCGTAACGGCCTTTCTCGCCACCTTTCATCGCTCGAGAAGCAGCGCTTGTTGGAGCGTAGCGGGAGAGCGAAACGCGTTTGTCGCCTAACCGAACGCGGTCGTCTTCGCGCCCTGGCTGGACGTGATCCGAAGGCTGGATGGTCGCGGCGCTGGGATGGATGGTGGAGGATTGTCTGCTTTGATGTGCCGACTACCGAAAATCGGCAGCGAAGACGATTGCGGCACTACCTGCGCAACAACGGCTTTGGCCTCCTCCAGCGCAGCTTGTGGGTTACGCCCGATCCGATCGATGAAACTGTGAAGCTGTTGAAAGCGAACAGCCCTGATTTGAAGTCTTTAATTTTCTTTAAAGCACAATCGTGCGGCGGGGAATCGAACCAGGATATCGTCAGCACGGCTTGGGATTTCGATCGAATCAACCGTCTATACCAGCGGCATCTTCAAGTTCTTGATCAAAGACCGCATGGCAAGGCAGCGGCAGCGCGCGCATTACTCAACTGGAGTGAACTGGAGCGGTTAGCATGGAAACAAGCGGTTACCGCCGATCCGCTGTTGCCGACCGCTCTGTTGCCGCGCAATTACCTGGGACGGCAAGCCTGGCTGCGGCGAATTCAAACCCTGAAGCAGGCGGCAAAAGAAGCTGATTGCTTAAAACCAATTCTCATTGGCGACAAATAAAATGTCCATATGGACATTTTATTTGTTTGGTTGGCCAGGGGTGACGGTGTTGCTGACAGCAGTTTGCACCTCCACGCAGCGGATCGTTTCCGTTGTTGCCGACCGCTTTGTTGCCGCACGATTACCTGCGGCGGCAAGGCTAGCTGCGGCGAATTCCAACCCTGAAGCAGGCGGCAAAAGAAGCCGATTGCTTAAAACCAATTCGCATTGGCGACAAATAAAATGTCCATATGGACAATTTATTTGTTTGGTTGGCCAGGGGTG
>DATFCK010000072.1:0-14145 GCA_035253185.1 Chthoniobacterales bacterium
GCCGAACAAATACCGGTTGTCGGCTAACCGGCCTTCCAGTTGATCGAGCGCTTGAAACACACGGCGGCAACCGCGTTCATAGGCGCGCTGCCGGGTGGCAAATCCAGCCCGATACACACCGTTGTTGATGTTTTCGTAGACATAATCCGCCAGTTTTTCGTGCTCGGCGGCGATATCGTGCGGAAACAGATCAAGTTCCTTGTTCCGCGCAAAAGCGTCGAACAGGTCGTTGAACATCCGGCAGATGTCGTCCTCGCAGTTGTTGACGATTTTCTTCGTATCCCTGTCCCACAGCACCGGAACGGTCACCCGCTCGTCGAATTCCGGGTCAGTCGCAGCGTAGGCCTCGCGCAAATAATGAAAGCCGTTAACTGGGTCGGTTGATTCAAACGGAACACCCGGCGGAATATTCCCCGACGGATCCCGAAAGGCCCATCCCTTCTCGTCGCGGATCGGATCAACGATCGTTAGGCCAATGGCATCTTCCAGGCCCTTCAGATTACGCACAATCAACGTGCGACTGGCCCAGGGACAGGCCAGCGAGATATAAAGGTGATACCTGCCTGCCGCCGCCGGATAGGGCGTCGAGCCGTCAGCCGAGACCCATTCCCGGAATGCGTCTTCCTGCCGTTGAAATTCGCCGGTATCAGAAGTTTCAGAAGCAAATTGCGCCTTCATTTTCCCTCGTTTTCACAAGCGAATTTACCATGAAAGACACGTTAAACTCGTTGGCACACTCTCGCCAGGTCATCCCGGGCGCAATCGAGGAACCTCTCCGCAGCTGCCGGACAGCGTTGACGTGACGCGAGCAGGCGAGGTCCTTCGGTCCGAGCCGGAATGGCATACCGGTCAGGATGACAACGCAGGGGCATCCGATCGGCGGTAGCAAATGAAAACCCGGGCCGATTGGATAACACTAAATATAACCCCTCTCCCGCAACAGCCGTTCGCACCACAACACCGCCAATGCGCACACGCCGTTTTTCATTTTCCCGGAGCGAGCCATTTCCACCACTTCATCAGCCGGTTCCAGCCGGATCGTTATTTTCTCGCTTGGTTCAGTCTCCGCCTTCCGTGTCACATCAACGTTTTCACCCAGGAAGACGTGACACTTTTCATCCATCAAGGAGGGACCAGAATAGAACCAACCAACGTTGGTTAGGGTCCCACAGGTCGCGCCGGCCTCCTCGCGCAATTCCCTGCGCACAGTTTCTTCTAACGATTCTTCCTCCGTTTCGTGAACTCCGCCGGCCGGTACTTCGAGACACCAATCATCAACCGGATAACGGTATTGCCGCACGATTACAATCTGTCCGTCGCGCGTAACCGGCACGATTATGACCGCCGGACCCTTACAAACATAACCGTATTGAGTTTCTTTTCCCTCTGAAAGTTCGATGGTGTCGACACGAAATGTCGCCGTTTTGTTCTGATACGCGGTTTCGCTCGCTCGAATACGCCATCCGATCGCTTCTGCGTTCGGTTTGTCTCTTCTATGCATTTCGTTCTTTCGCTGTCGGTTGATCTTCTTGGTTGCGCGATTGACCTCAATCGGTCCGAGCCGGACTGGCGTTTTGACGGTTCAATGAACCGCCGCTACCGGCACGAATCGAGAGGGCCCAACCTTTATTCCGCCACCGCCGGCTGCAGTTCCCTGGCCGGCTCGCCGGCCGCTTCGTGATGGGTGTGGCCGCTGCGCAGGAATGGGACTTTATCCAGCACATTTTCTTGAAACCATTCGAGCGCAAGATAAACCACCGGCGTGATGTAGAGAGTGATTAACTGCGACACCACCAGGCCGCCGACAATCACCAGGCCTAACGGGCGCCGCGACTCGCCGTCCGCACCGTATCCAAGCGCCAGTGGCACAGCGCCCATCAACGCGGCAAGGGTGGTCATAATGATCGGCCGAAAGCGCTCAATGCTGGCTTCGTGAATGGCGGAGCGCCGATCGTATCCTTCGTCCAGCCGATGCAATGCGAAATCCACAATCATGATGCCGTTCTTTTTCACGATGCCCATTAGCAGGAACAACCCGATCACCGAATAAAGCGAAAGCGTTGAACCAAACAGCCACAGCGTAAGCAATCCACCCACAATCGCCGGAAACAACGCCGACAGTACTGTCACAGGATGAACGTAACTTTCGTAAAGAATGCCGAGGATCACGTACATCACGAACACCGCGGCAATGACCAGAAATGGCAATGCCCGGAAAAGCTGTTGCAGTACCAATCCTTCACCCTGCAGCTCGCCCTGAACCGTCGGCGGCAAAACTTCGGCGGCGGTTTTTTCGATGAAATCAATGACGTCGCCAAGAGGGACGCCCGGCTTGGTGTCGAACCCGAATGTAACGCTGGTGAACTGGTTCAAATGGTTCACCGCCTGCAACCCAAGTCGGGGAGTGACTTTGGTGACGGTGCTTAGCGGCACCAGCGCATTATTGGCTCCGCGCACGTAGAGTTCGCGCAGATCTTTCGGTCCGGTGCGATCCTGATCCTTGGCTTCCAGGATCACCTGGTATTGATCGTCCGGCTGCTTGATCAGGTAAACGTAATTCTGGGAATACGCAGCCCGCAAAAGGCCTTGAACTTCGGTAACCGATACTCCGTACATGCTCGCCCGATCGCGATCGATCTGAATATCGACGTTAGGCTGATTGCGAAACAGATCGGAGCGCGGCGGGGAAGCGAACCCCTCGTAACCCTTCAATCTTTGACCGAGGGCATCGGCCGCGGCGTATACTTCGTCGGGATCAATACCGCTCAGCGCATAACTATAACGCCCGAATTGGCTGCCGGTGGCGCCGATATCGATGCGAAGGACTGGTGCCGGATTCAAGGTGGCAAAAACTCCCGGCACGCTGTTCATGGCGTTACGCAGATCCATCGTGACGTCGTCGATGTCCGGTCGATGCTTGCGGTCGTTTAAAAAGATGACCGTAAAGATGCCGGAAGAACCGGCCCGGCCGCTACCAGCCACGGTAAAATACTTATCAACCGCTGGGTTCGCCCGCAGGATCGGATCCAGCTTGTCTTGCATCTGCCATTGCTGCTGGGGTGATGCGCCTTCCTGCAGCAGAATCGCGCCCCGGATCAGGCCGCTGTCGCCAGTCGGCAAAAGGGTAAATGGGAGCGCTCGGAAGAACACCCACACGCCGATGCCGCAAGCGATAATGATCGGAACGGCGAGAATTGCATGGTCAAGGAACCAGCTGAGCGACCGACCGTAAGCGCGCAGAAGCGGCTGGTAAAAGCTGTCGGTAAAACGCTCCATCCGGGACTGACGATGACCCGGATTGTGTTCGCGCAATAACCGCGAACACATCAGCGGTGTCAGGGTCAGTGAGACAAGGCCTGAAGCGAAAATCGCCACCATGATTGTGATCGCGAACTCCCGGAAGATTCGGCCTAACAATCCGGGCATGAATACCAGCGGGATGAACACCGCTGCCAGCGACAAGGTCATCGACAGAATGGTAAACGAAATTTCGCCCGCGCTGTTGAGGGTGGCGCGATAGATCGATTCGCCGTGCTCAGCGCGCCGGACGACGTTCTCCAAAAACACGATCGCGTCGTCCACTAAAAATCCGATCGCCAGCGTCAACGCCATCAGGGTGAGATTGTTGATGGAGTAATTGAGCGTCCACATCACCAGAAACGTCATGAGGAGCGACAGCGGCAGGGCAACGACTGGAATAAGGGTGTCGCGGACGCGTCCGAGAAAAACGAAAATCACCAGCACCACCAGGACAAAGGCAATGACCAGAGTGGTCTGCACGTCCGCGACCGAGTGCACAATGGTCGATGAACGATCGAAGGTGGGGATGAGGCGGATCGAACCCGGCAATTCGAGACGAAGTTGCGGGAGAAGATCGTTAATCGCTTGCGCGACTTTAACGGCGTTGGCGCCAGCCTGCCGCGAGACCGCCAGAACAATCACCGACGCCGGGGTTTCGAATCCGCGGGCGTAAAAGTGGCGGGAGAGACGTTCATCCTGAACCGAATCAGTAACGGTGGCGACATCACGCAGATAAACCGGTGGTTTATCGCCGCCGCCGGCAATAATCAGATTCCGGTATCCATCGGCATCGGCCAGTTGCCCGTTAGGCCGGAGCACCATCGACATATTCTTGCCGTCAAACTGTCCGGCGCCGGAATAGGAAGTGCCGGCGCGAATGGCGGTGGCCAGTTCGCTAAAGGTCATGTTGCGCGAGAAAAGGGCGCCGGGATCGGCCTTTATGCGAATGGCGCTTTTAACGCCGTAAATCTGAACCTGGGACACGCCCGGCAGAATGTTGATTCGCTGCTGCACCTGGGACGTCGCGTATTTGTAAAGCTCCCCGTCGGTCAAGGTATCGCTGGTCAGGGCGATGTACATGATCGGCTGATCATTCGGATTGGTCTTCTGGAATTGGGGCGGCTGCGGCAAATCGTTAGGCAACTGGCCGCTGGCCCGCTGAATCGCCGCCTGCACGTCGGTAGCCGCGTCCACGATGCTCTTTTCCAGATCAAATTGAAGGGTGATATTGGTGCTGCCCTGCGTGCTCGAGCTGGTCGTCACCGTTAGGCCGGGAATTTGAGTAAACTGTTTCTCGAGGGGGGTCGCGATCGTGTTCGCCATCGTCTCCGGATTCGCTCCGGGATAATTCGCGGTAACCTGAATAACCGGGTAATCGACGGCCGGCAGATCGTTCACCGCCAGCAGGCGGTAGGTCAAAATGCCGAAGACAATGATCGATGTCGTCAACAAAACCGTCATCACCGGCCGTTTGATGAACGGCAGGGACAAGCCGGAAGAAAATTGAACCAACTTGCCGCCAGGGGTTTTATCGCCAGACGCGCCATGGCGCTTGGTGTGCCGCGGCTCAGCGCGGGTTGCGTTATCCCCGTCAGCGCCGGAGTGCTGGCCGGATTCGGGCCAATCTTGCATCAGGACTTGGCTTCGGCGGGGCTGGCGCTATCGGCCGGCCGCTGCGCAGGTTTAACAATCACTTTTGCACCCGGCGCGAGTTGCAACTGACCGCTAACGACAACCCTTTCACCTTCTTTTAGCCCTTCGTTAACCACAGTCAGATCCTCCTGCACCTGTCCCGGTTTCACCTTCCTCAATTCCAAAGTCGAGTCCGGTTTAACCACGAAAACGTAGGGGCCGTTCTGGCCGATCTGCACCGCGCTACTCGGCACCAGCTTGGCGTTTTCAATCTCATCCAGAATCAAACGCACGTGAACGAACTGCGAAGGCCAGAGCGCATGGTCGGAGTTTGGGGTAACGGCGCGCGCTTTCACCGTTCCGACTCCCGGTTGGACGGCGGTGTCGAGAAAATAGAGTTCGCCGGTCCGCGGCGGAATTGAATCATTCTCGGCATCGGTAACGACTTTCAGTTTGGAGTTGCCCAGATACTTCCGAACCAGTGGCAGGTCCGGCTCGGCCACAGTGAAATCGGTGTAAATAGGATCCAGCCCATGAATCGTCACCAGGCTTGGGCTGGTCGGACCCACCAGATTCCCGATGTCGACGTTGCGAAGTCCGACGCGACCATCGATCGGCGATTTGATGTAGCAAAAATCGACATTTACCTGCGCCGCGGCCGCCGCTGCTTCGGACTTCTGCGCGTTCGCCCGGGCGGTATCCAAATCGTGAGGCGAAATCACGTTGCGGGCGCGAAGTTCTTCCTGCCGTTTCAGAGTGATTTGATCCAACGCCGCCTGCGCTTTCGCCTGTTCCAGAACCGCCTGATACGGACGGGGATCGATGGTGAAGAGCAGGTCACCCTTTTTCACATCAGCGCCATCCTTGAACTCGCGACTAACGATCTGGCCACTGACCTGTGCTTTAACTTCAACCGTTTCGTAAGCGGCAGTGGTCCCGATTTCGTCGAGATACAATGGCACGTCCCTTGTCGTCACTTTCGCGACTTCCACCTGTCGGGGTGGCGGCACCGGCCGGGGCGGCGGTTTTACAAAAAATGCGCGGCCGACCAGAAACAGGAGAACCACCGCAACCACTCCAATAATGACGTGAAACCGTCGTTTACCCCCGACTCGCTGCTCGAGATCACCGACCAGTTCCCGCGCGGCAACATTCACCTGTTCGATTCCTGGTGGCATTTAGTGAACCCCGTTTCGCCTCGTGATGCTTCGACCGTTGGCGCGGTCTGCCGTTGATTTTTCTTCCGCTTTCTGGCGGACGTGTTCCAAAACCCGGATGCACGTGCGCAGCTCGGCCGACGGGACCTCTTTCAATAATTCGCGTCGCAACTGCTCCGCCGTCGCGCTGATTTGGGAGATGACGCCCTGCGCGCGCTTGCCAAGATGTACCGTCTTGCAGCGCCGGTCGTGCTCGGAATCGCGTCGCACTACCCATCCGCTTTTTTCGAGCCGGTGAAGCAAACTGACCAGAGTGGGCTCTTCGATTCCGAGGCGGGCGGCGATCTCGGCCTGGGTGAGCGGGGTTTCGGCCATGGACAGATGAAGCAGGGTGCGCCACTTGGCCTGGCTGAGGCCCATTGGCTTCAACCGTTCGTCTAATTTGAGGCGCCAAGCCCGGGCGGCGCCGTGGAGAACGGGTCCGAAAGTCTCAGTATCGAGGGAAGGCATGAGGCGGAATTAGTTAGCATGCTAACTAATTTTGTGCCAGTCAAATGGATTCGGTTCCCGGGCGCTTCCGATTCACCGCCCCCGGTAACTGAACGCGCTTGCGTTTTGGTGTGCGGCGCTGCTGCGCCGCTTTAGCTCCGAGATTCCGGGGGGCTAGTGATCGCTCCGGCAATCCAAAGCGGCAGAGCACTGCCGCTCTAAAACGCAAGCGCCATCGGCGGCGGTTTCAACTCGATGGTCGCTCGAACACCGTGACCGTTTCTCCCCGATAATCAGTAAAATGCCCAATCGCCCTGGCGTTCGGAAGGGCTTTTCCGCTGTCAGGGCTTTTGTTCCCGCGAGGTTCGCGAATCAAAACAAAACGCGCGGCTCCGGGAAGTTCTTCAACATGGTCCAGATACCGAACCTTTGCTCGCACATAAAACAAAAACGGCTGATAGCCCGGGTCGATCGCGTAAAGAATCTCCTCCACCGGGACGAGGCGGTTCACTTCTTCAGCGACGTTTTTCACTTTGTTACTCTTGCTTCGCAGCTGCGCCCTAACCGGAAAGGCAATGGATGCGCCGAGCGCGATCACCAGCGCGAGCGGCAAGCCAATACGACTCCAGGTCGTTAGGGGATCTGAAGATGATGATCGAAATAACGCGAAGGCGTTTCCACAAAACACAGTCGCCAACAGCCAGCATAACGGCGCTGCCGCCGGCAAAGAATATCGCGCCGCGCTAACCGGGAAAAGGCTGACGATCACAACCGGCAGCGCGGCGGACCAGGCCAGGCCCTTGGCCAAACGCCGTTCGTTATCGTCCGTAAATCGCGCGAAACGAATGAACGGAACAAACATCAGCCACGGCAAAAACTGGCCGATTGCGCGGACCAGCGTCCAGCCCATCGATCGGACATTGAAATATTCCGGACTGCTTCGACCGGAAAACTGGCTCGACCATTTCGTTAGGCCACGCGATTGACCGCTGGCCTGCAGAAACGGGATCGCCCAGGCCGCGAAAATTCCGGCCATAATCACGATGCCGGCCAAGTGGGCCGGGTGCAGCAGGGTCTTCATTTGTTTGGTTTGCCACAGCACGGCGATCACTACCGCATAGAAAAAAATCAGGTGCACCGGTCCCTTGGCCAGCCATCCGAGTCCCAAAAAGATCCAGGGAACCGTCCAGGTAAGCCAGGGCGAGCGTTTTCCCAGCCACCAGCTCAACCAGCAAATAGTCGCGATTACCGAGAGCGATACGTAGACCGCTTCGATTTCAATCAAGCGCCCTTTCTCAATGATTCCGAAAGTGGTCAGCCAAATAAGAGCTGCAATCGCAGAACCGGTTAGGCCGAGTGTGGCACGTCCAACCGTCACGAATACGATTGCGGCAGCCAGCACCGCCAGGACCGACGGCAGCCGGACGGTCCATTCCGATCGAACACCGGTTAATTTGATCGATGCCGCTACCAGCCAGTTAAGCAGCGGCGGCTTACTAAAATAGATATCGCTGCCCACCTGCGGAACGAGATAATTGCCGCTCTCGAGCATCGCCGTGGCCGGAAGAATCCGCCTGCCTTCTTCACCCTTGATCTCAAAGGACCCGAGCGCCGGCAAATAGATCGCCGCCCACACCGCCAGCACTACGATCCATGGCGGCAAGCGCGACATGCGCGGATTGTCGCAAAGGCCGGTGGCGTTTCAACTCAATCTAAGACGGTGATGGGCAAGACACTGCTTTGGAAGCCGCAATGACGAATGACGAATGGTGGATGGGTGTGCTACTCGTCATTCCGAGCCGGCGCCCGCGGGCTCGGCTTGACATCTCGGGCAGCCGCTTGACTGCGCCCTGTTCGAAAACTATCTTGATCCCCTAGTCCGCGCCGAGAGGAGTGGGAAATCATGTCCCACTCTTTTTCGTCTGCGGGCTAACCGTTTTTATGAACGCCGAATTCATCGCCATGCTCGATTACCTGGAGCGGGAACGCGGAATCAAACGCGAGATCCTGCTGGAGGCGGTGTCTAATGCGCTCCTTTCGGCATCCAAAAAGAGCGTGGGCGCGGCCCGCGATCTCCATATCGATATCAACCCCAAGACCGGCGACATCCGCGCTTTGGCAAACCTGGTGGTGGTTGATCGCGTCGACAACCCTCAGGATGAGATCGCGCTGATCAAAGCCCAAAAGATCAAACCGGATGCGCGCCTGGGCGACACCATTGAAGTTGAAGTAACGCCGCGCAATTTCGGACGCATCGCCGCTCAGACTGCGAAGCAGGCGATGATGCAGCGCATCCGCCAGGTCGAGAAGGAAATGATTTACGAGGAATTTAAGGATCGCGCGGGTGAAATCGTTAGTGGAACGGTCCGCCGGTTCGATCGCTCGGATGTGATCCTCGATTTGGGAAAATTCGAAGCGATCATGCCGCAGCGCGAACGAGTGGTGGTGGAAGATTACAATGTCGGCGACCGGCTGAGAGCTTATGTCGTCGCGGTCGATAACGGGATTCGCGGACCGGAAATTATTGTTTCGCGCAGTCACCCCAATTTCGTTAGGCGCCTTTTTGAATTGGAAGTGAGCGAGATCGCTGATGGGACCGTGGAAATTCGCGGCATCGCCCGCGAAGCCGGTTACCGGACGAAGATCGCGGTCTGGAGCGCGAACGAAAAAGTGGATCCGGTTGGCGCCTGCGTCGGCATGCGCGGCTCCAGGGTTAAAAACATTGTTCGCGAACTGAACAACGAGAAGGTCGACATCATCCGTTGGAGCTCGGATCCGAAAGAATTCATTCTCGAGGCGCTAAAGCCGGCCAAGGTCAAAAATCTTAATTTCGATCCGGAAAAGAAAACAGTTCAGATTTCAGTCGACGAAGATCAACTCTCGCTGGCCATCGGAAAGAAAGGCCAGAATGCGCGGCTGACCTCGCGCCTAACGGGTTGGGAAATCAATATCGACAAGGACACCTCGGCCACCACCGCGGTCGAGCAAAAAGTCGCGCAAGCGGCCCAGGCTCTGGCGGGCGGGCTGCCAATCACCGAGGAACAGGCGATGACGCTGGTGAAATCCGGGTTTACGAATTTGGAAGGACTTCGGGATGCTGATGTTCAGGATTTTGTGGACATCCTCGCGGTCGATGAAACCAAGGCGAAGGAAATTCACGAGGCCGTCCACCGGCAGGAAGTCACATCATCCTAACATGGCTATGCTTTAACCAGCTCCAGCCATGAAACAGTTTTTAGAAAGACTCAATGGCAACCAAGACGACCAGCAAGACGGCAGCGAAACCCGCGGCACGCAAGACCGCCGCGACCAAAACCGCCGCATCGAAGGCCAAGGTCGCACCCAAAAAGAAGGAAGAAACTAAACCGGCCGCGCGCGCTCACACAGCTGCGCCCGCGAAAACAGCGCCCCCGAAATCCGCGGCTGCGCCAAAGGCCGCATCACCGGCGCCCAAAAAGCACGCGCCCAGCGTTTCGCTGATCGATAAGCAGCCGGCGCCCAAAAAATCAGAAGACGGCGAGGTCAAAAAGAAGACGACGGTCCTGCCGCCGATCTCGCGAATCCGCGAATCGATGCAAGCGCCGGTGGCTCCTTCAAAACCGGCACCACCGCCGGCGCCCGAACCGCCGAAAGCAGAGCCGGTTGCGGCCCCCGAAACCTTGCCTACTGACGCCGAAGCAGTGCCAGTGGCGGAAGCGGAGGATGGCAGGAAAATCATTCACATCAAACCGCCGATCATTGTGAAGGATCTGGCGGCACAGCTCGGCATCAAAAATCACGTGCTGATCAAGGAATTGATGGACCTACAGGTTTTCGCGAATCAAAACCAGACGATCGAGCCGGATGTCGCGACCAAAATCGCGGAAAAACATGGATTTGTTTTAGAGAAGGAGCGCCGCGAAAAAGGCGCGGGCGTTCACAAGGTCGAACAGGTGGTGGTTGCTCCGCCGAAACCGGTCATACAGAAGGAAGAAGAACTCAAACCTCGCGGACCAATCATCACGTTCATGGGGCACGTCGATCACGGCAAGACCTCGCTGATGGATGCGATTCGCAAGACGCGGGTCACCGCAGGCGAAGCCGGCGGCATTACCCAGCACATCGGTGCCTACCGGGTCGATTACAAAGGAAATCCTATCACCTTTTTGGATACGCCGGGTCATGCCGCGTTTACGGCGATGCGGGCGCGTGGTGCCAGCGTTACCGACATCGTTGTTCTGGTAATTGCTGCCGACGACGGCGTGATGCCGCAGACGGCTGAAGCTATCAATCATGCCAAAGCGGCGCCGCATGTGAAGATCATGGTCGCCCTTAACAAGATGGATCTGCCCGGTGCAAATGTGGATCGGGTGAAGAAACAACTGCAGGATCACGGCCTAACGCCCGAAGACTGGGGCGGCGAAACGATCGTAGTGCCGGTATCCGCGACCAAAGGCACCGGCATCGATCAACTTCTCGAAATGATGACGTTGCAGGCGGAGGTGATGGAACTGAAGGCTTCGCCCACGGCACGTCCGCGCGGCACGGTTATCGAAGCGCAAATCGAACCCGGTCGCGGACCCACTGCCACCATCATCGTCCAAATGGGAACGCTCAAAGTCGGCGAGCCGTTCATCTGCGGTGATTATTGGGGCAAAGTGAAATCCCTGATCGACGATCACGGCAAACCGATGAAGGAAGCCGGGCCGTCGACCCCGGTGAAAGTTCTCGGATTTACCGGACTGCCTAACGCCGGTGATGAATTCCTGGTAATGGAATCGGAGCGGGAGGCGCGAACATTGAGCGACGAACGGCTCGACGCCAAGCGCGCGGACAAACTCAGTGTGCCTCAACGTGCGACCCTGGAAACGCTGTTGGAGGCGGCCGACGGGAAGAAGTTGCTGAAAATCGTTTTGAAGTGCGACGTGCAGGGATCGCAGGAGGCTTTGGTGAGTTCGCTGGAGCAGATCGAAAGCAAAAAAATCGATCTCGAAATCATTCACGCGGCAGTTGGTCCAATTTCTGAGTCCGATATTCTGTTAGCCAGCGCTTCAAACGCGGTGGTGATCGGGTTCAACGTGAAAGTGGAAAGCATGGCGGTTCCGGCGGCGAAACGTGAAGGCGTTCAGGTCAAACTTTACAGCATTATTTACGAGCTGATCGATCAGATTAAGGAAGCCATGGCCGGCTTACTCGATCCGGAGCACCGCGAAACCGTGATCGGACACGCTGAAGTCAAACAAGTCTTCCAGCTAAGCCGTGGTATCGTGGCCGGGTGTCTGGTGACCGACGGTCGCATCTCGCGGTCGGCCCGGGCGCGGGTATTGCGTCGCCGTCAGCCTGTTTACGATGGTGGCATGTCGACTTTGCGACGATTCCAGGACGACGTGAAAGAAGTGCGGTCAGGTCTGGAGTGCGGCATCAAGCTCGGCGATTTCAGCGAATACCAGGTCGGCGACATCATCGAGTGCTACCAGCTGGAGCAGGTCGCACAAAAACTGTGAGTTGTAGCCACGGCGCTGTGTCGCCGTGAAAGCGTTCACAAACGCCCCGACACAGCGGGGCGGCTACAAGAGAAATGAAACATCGATTGCTTCGCGTAAACGAACTCGTTAAGCGCGAGCTCAGCGGAATTATCGCCCGGGAAATCACGTTTGAGCCGGCGATCGTGACCATCAATTACGTAGACGTGACGCCCGATCTTAAAAATGCGCATGTGTTTGTGAGCGTGTTAGGCGAGAAAACCCCGGCCAGCGTAATAACCAAACTGGAGGAACACCGGATCACTTTGCAAAAGGAACTCTCCCGCCACGTGGTCTTGAAATACACGCCGCACTTGATCTTTCACCTCGATAATTCGATCGAGCGCGGCGCCCGGGTCATCGAGATTATGCAGGAACTGGATTCACCAAACGCCAACGACGAGTGACCGCCAGCAAGTTTCACGAAATCGGGCGGGCCCTGCGGGAACACCAGCGTTTCGCGGTGTTGAGCCATGTCCGGCCCGATGGCGATGCGCTGGGCAGTCAGTTGGCGATGGGTTTGTCCCTTATCCAACTCGGCAAAGAGGTGGCGATTTGGAACGAGGACGGGATGCTGGAGAAATATGCATTTATGCCTCGCCGGGAACTGCTCACCAAGCCACCGGCTGACCCTCAGGAGTTCGATGTGGTTCTGGCCCTGGACACAGCAATTCAAAACCGGTTAGGCACGGCCGGCCAGGCGATCAAATCAAGCAAACTCTGCATCAACATCGATCATCATCCGAGTAATCCGGGATATGGCGACCTGGTTTGTATTGATCCGGATGCACCGGCCACCGGTCAGATTCTGTTCGAGTTGATCCGGAGCGAAGGTTTGCCGTTCGATCGCGACATTGCCGAAAATCTTTATGTGGCAATTTCGACCGATACCGGCTCGTTCCAGTATCCCAACACCACCGCGCGCACTTTCGAGATCGGCGCGGAACTGGTTCGGGCGGGCGTGAATGTGGGCGACATCAGCCAGCGCCTTTACGAAAACTATCCGCGCCGGCGGGTTGAATTGTTGCGGGAACTTCTCGGAACAATGCGTTTCAACGCTCAAGGAACGGTGGCGAACTTCAGCCTCAGCCTCCAAACCGCAAATCGGCTAGGCGTGCTTCCGGAGGATAACGAAGGCCTGATCGATCATTTGCGGGCGATCCGTGGAGTAATTGTCGCCGTTTTCTTCGAAGAACTGCCCGATGGGAAAGTGCGCGTCAGCATGCGCTCAAAAGATGAAGCGGCTGACGTTTGCGCCATTTGCAAACAATTCGGAGGCGGCGGGCATACTCTGGCCGCCGGGGCGCGGGTTAAAGGGACGCTGCCGGAAGTTGAGCAGCGGGTCCTGGATGCAGTGATGCGGGTAGTCTCGCCGGCTGCGTTACAAGGTTAAATCGTTAAACCGTTAAACGGATGTTGCAGCACCCCACGATTCGACGATTCGACGATTCAACGATTTAACGATTCACCGATTTAACCATGTCTCAAACGACTACTCCAGACGGCGTTCTACTGGTTGATAAAGCCGAAGGCATGACTTCACATGACGTCGTGGCTCTGGTCCGGCGCAAACTGGAGATCAAAAAAGTCGGCCATTGCGGCACTCTCGATCCGATCGCCACCGGGCTGCTGCTATTGACGCTGGGGCGCGGAACCAAGATCCAGGATTTGCTGATGAGCGAAGACAAAGAGTACGTCGGCACCATGACCCTCGGAGTGACCACAAATACGCAGGATCGCGAAGGCGAAGTGACCGATCAGCGTCCGGTGCCACCGCTCGCCCCGGAACAGGTGACCGCCGCATTCGATAAGTTCCGCGGCGATTTTTATCAGATGCCGCCAATGGTTTCAGCGATTAAACGCGGCGGCGTGCCGCTCTACAAACTGGCGCGGGAAGGCAAAGTGGTCGAGCGCGAACCACGATTGGTCCATGTGTATCGTTATTCTGTCGATAAGATCGCGCTACCCGAAATCGATTTCACCGTTTTATGCAGCAAGGGTTTTTATGTGCGCACGTATGTCCATGATATTGGGGAAGTGCTCGGGTGCGGCGCTCATTTGAAAAC
>DATFCK010000073.1:0-3826 GCA_035253185.1 Chthoniobacterales bacterium
CTCTCCCTGGGCGAGCACTTACACTTCGATGTGGGAGATGCCGATAGCCATCGGCCCCCCCGGCCATCCGCTCACTCTCAGCATCCGCCATTGGATCAACGATGGACTGATGGCGATTTTTTTCCTCGTGGTCGGGCTCGAGATTAAGCGCGAGTTCGTTGGAGGAGAATTGTCATCTCCGAAACAGGCCGCGCTTCCAATTGCCGCGGCATTGGGCGGCATGATTTTGCCGGCCGCAATCTATTGGGCTCTAAACCCTCAAGGTCCGGCCCGTTCCGGCTGGGGTATTCCCGTGGCAACCGACATTGCCTTCGCCCTGGGCATACTCAGCTTGATCGCGCCCAAGGCAAACGTAGGCGCAAAAGTGTTTCTGACCGCGTTGGCCATCGTCGATGACATCGGTGCGGTAATTGTTATTGCGATTTTTTATTCAGGATCAATCGCGTGGCCGGCAATGATCGGCGCTGGATTTTCTCTGGGCGGATTGCTGATTCTGAACCTGCTCCGAATCCGCCGGTTGTGGCCTTATCTTGGCATCGGATTGCTTCTTTGGTTTTTCATTCATGAATCCGGAGTGCATGCCACCGTGTCGGGAGTCTTACTTGCATTAACAATTCCGACGCGAACTCGCATTGACGCTGCCCGCTTTTCTTCTTCCGCTCGCGATTTGTTGGATGAATTTGATCGTGCCGAAACCGGTGACCAGCTCGTTTTAACCAGCAGAGGCCAACAAGAAGCTTTGTGGGCGCTTGAACATGCCAGCGAGAAGGTGACCGCGCCGGTTCTGCGGCTTGAGCATTCCCTGCACAAATTCACCGCGTTTGCGATCATGCCGTTGTTCGCGCTCGCCAATGCCGGTGTCGCAATCGGAGGTCCGTTGCATCATGGCCAGGTGGCAGCCGGAGTTTTGGGCGGGCTGCTAATTGGGAAACCGGTCGGCATCATGTTGATGGCGTGGATGGCAGTGAAGTTTCGCTTAGCCCAACTGCCGGCCGGCACCTCCTGGATGCTCCTAACTGGTTGTGCCTGCCTGGCCGGCATCGGCTTCACCATGTCGCTTTTCATCGCGATGCTTGCTTTTGCCGATCCGGCACTGGTAGATGCCGCCCGGATCGGAATTCTGGTCGCTTCGCTGCTCTCCGGCATAGCGGCGGGGATTGTCTTGCGAATCGCTGTTCGCGATCGCCAACCATCTGCCTAACCACCTGTCCGATGACCGGCGTTGCTACCTCGAATGCCCAAGTAGGTTCTGATGGTCGAAGCCGGATCAACCGGTCCGGGCCCGGCGTTAGGTCTCTCTGTCCAAGCGATGAGTTACGAAAGCGGTTACGGGTGGCTCACAATCGTGAAAGGCTCGGAATAAACGGAATCGGTAGCTGTTAACTCGGTTCCGTCATGAAAAAAAGCGGCGCGAGACGCCGTCCTGAGGCGAATGCCTATATGACTGATGGAGGAGAATGAATGAACTCATCATTTTCAGGCTTTGCTTATCTTGCTGGTTACATTGTTCTGGTCGGTGTCGCGTCCTTCCTGCAAAAGTTCACGATGAAGGAGTTAAGTCCATATCAGGTTAACTTTTTGATGGCGATCGGCATGGCGGTAACGGCCATTCCAGCGTTACTGATCGCGCAGGGAAGCTTGGCAGTCCCGATGAAATCTCTGCCTCTCGGCGCGCCAATCGGTTTATTCATGGCCTTGGGATCGATCGCCTACGTGCTGGCAATATCAAAACTGCCTGTCGGCCTCGCCGCTGCAATTTCGACAAGCTATGTCGTGCTCGTTGCGTTACTGTCTCGGGTCTTTCTGGGCGAAAGTCTGAGTTGGCTGAAGATTTTGGGAATTGTGCTTACCATCGTGGGAGTGGCATTGCTTTCGTTCGAACAGAAACATTGAACTACTTTCAATGTCCCTGGCGGGAATCGACCCGGGAGTCGCGTCGCTCCTTGGCCGCTCATTTTTTCGGAAACAGCCGCTTACGCGCGTCCGAAGTGATTGCGGTCACAGCTGGGTGCGTCACTTTCCGTTCCGGGGTGATGGCATAGAATCGCTGCCGGCAAGCGGTAGTTTGCCCAACGACCCCAAAGCCGAAACGCGCCGTCGCTTCCTTCGCTACCAAGCTTGCCACCGGAATAAAGCCCAGCCCGTGGAATCCCAGAACATGCAGAAACGCGGGATCTTCGAATTCACCGACCAAACGCGGTCGGATACCGGTGGTGTGAAACCATTTTTCCAAGGAACGACGCAGGCCGGTGTTTGCCATCGGTAGGAGAGCTGGGGCGCCGTCGAGCGACTTAGGAAAGCCGCGTCTGAGTTTGCGCGCCAGCTTTGGCTCCGCGACGAAAGTGACGGCCGATTCGCCCAGAAGGTGATTAAAGATCCGGGCGGTCACTCCGCTGGAAGCCGGTTCGTCCGCCAACACGATGTCCAGCCGATAGGCTGCAAGTTCGATCAGCATATCAGAGACCGTTGTTTCCCAGCAGGAAACCTGCACCGGTTGGGACAGGCGAAAAATTGGTTCGATGATCCGGTAGGCAACCATTTTTGGCAATGCGTCGGCGACGCCAAGAAGTAGCCGGATCGGACGCGACGTTGGCCGTTGCTTTACCGAGCTCAACAAATCATGACCGATGGAAAAAATCTCTTCTGCGTAACTCAGCACATGCTGGCCCACATCAGTTAGGCGGAGATTGCGGCCGGCACGACGGAAAAGCTTTTCGCCGAGAACGCCTTCCAGCGCTGAAATCTGCGCACTGATGGTGGGCTGCGACACGTGCAGTTTGCCGGCGGCTTTGGTCAGGCCTCCTTCCTTTGCGACCATCCAGAAGTAGCGCAAGTGATGATAGTTCAGAAATTCCATGCGGGGATCATTCTTTCGTTTAGAAATAAAAGTTAATCGAGAAACCGCGCTAGCCTAATTCAATCGCGCAACCGAACGCGAACTTCCGGCCCCCCAGTGAGGGCGCTGCCGGATTCTTTTGTTGAACCCGCTCGGGATCACCTCGGACGACACATCGGGTTCAGCATCCAAGGAATCACCAGCGGTGACATTATCTCTCGGCCAATCCGTTAGTCTGAGCTGCGGTGCGGACGATACCGTTATCGGTTATCGGTTATCGGTTATCGGTTATCGGTTATCGGTTATCGGTGGGAAGCTTAGAGCAACGAATAACCATTAACTGATAACGAATAACGCGACGCTTCCGCCTGTAACAGGAATCCTGCTCATAATCCTACTCATGCTCCTAATCAAACCTGGCTACCGGCGAAATCATTGCCATTTCAGGATCGGGGTCGACTGGCATGTTTTGCGCCAATCCAGATCAGGGAGACCAGCCCATATGTGGCGATCGCGACCACACTGGCGCAAACAAAACTGCCTACCCAAAGGGGGCGGGCGTAACGAAGGAATGCCCGCAACGATCCCTCATAACCTTCAAGCTCGGCCGCTTCAGGCGGGCCGACCAGGAAAAGCCCTAACTGATACTCCAGTGGATAAATCAATGCGGCGGTAAACGGATTGGTGATAAGGGTTCCCGCCAACGCCAATGGAATATTCACGCGCATGACATAGGCCGCGACCCCGGCCAGGAGTACTTGAACACCCATGGAAGGCGTCAGACCAACGAACAAACCCAACGATAATCCGCCGGCAATCGCACGACGGTCTGGTTTCCATCGGTCCGGGGAGAAAAGTTTGTCTCCGATAATTCGATGGAGGATGCCGCGCTTAAGGTGCTTCCGGCGCGGAATATGACGAAGCCATCGATAATGTTTACGATAAATTCGCCACATCGGTTCACGCTTTGATCCCCGTCGGTGCATATTG
>DATFCK010000074.1:0-3268 GCA_035253185.1 Chthoniobacterales bacterium
GCCGCAGCCCGGGCACGCAGTTCGTCTTTGGTTAACCGAATCAGCGAGAGCATCGGCAAATCCGAGCCGGCTGCGGTCAAGTGATGATCGATCGTTGCCTGCAGCGCGGCCAGAACCAGCTTGTCACAACGCAAAGCACGAAAGAGCGGCTCGCGTTTTAGCCCTTCGATTAGTCTTTTTTTCCCGGCCAGGATGCCGGCCTGCGGCCCACCGAATAGTTTGTCGCCACTGAAACAAATCAGATCCGCTCCCTGCTTTATCGCCTGTGCCGCCGTCGGTTCGTCTTCCTCAAGGCCTTCTTTCCGGGTATCAAACATCGCGCCGCTGCCGAGATCGTGAACGAACGGAATGCGCTTTTTGCGGGCAAGCGCCGCCAATTCGGTTGGATCAGGTGAGGCGACGAAACCGCTCATGAAGAAATTGCTGCGGTGCACTTTCAGGATACAAGCGGTCTCCGAAGTGATCGCGCGCGCGTAATCGCCAATCGTAGTTTTATTGGTTGCGCCCACTTCACGAAGACTTGCGCCGGCGGCCTGGAGAATCTCGGCAATTCGAAAGCCGCCGCCGATTTGAACCATTTCTCCGCGTGAGATCACGATGTCGCGTTTTTTGGACGTTAGATGGTTGGTGATGAGCACCAGCGCGGCGGCGCAATTGTTGACTACGGTGGCAGCATCCGCCTGACATAATAACGCCAGCGCATGCTCGACATAGGCAGCACGCGAACCGCGAGCGCCGGTAGTTAGGTCCTGTTCTAGATTCGCGTAGGAAGCCGCAATCTTACTAACCACCTCAGCGACGTCCGGCGCGAGCGGTGCTCGACCAAGGTTAGTGTGAACGATGATGCCGGTTGCGTTGATGACCGGTTGGAGTCGGGAGCGCCGAAGGGACTGAATCCGGTTGCGGACCCGTTGTATTATCTCGGCCGTCCCCGAAATTCTTTTCTTAACGCGTTCGACCTGCAATTCGCGCCGGACAATATCGACCACCAACGGGCGGGGTAGATCGCTGCCGGCGACAGCCTCGAGTACGGTATTTACCGCCGGGATCTCGCGACGGGTGGCGGATCTTACCTTGTCATGCATATGAGTGGCCCGCGGCGGGAATCGACCATCCGGCCAATCACGTCCGCGCACGGAGTGCGGGCTTTATGCAGCAGGCGCGATACCTTCGCCAGATCAGATCCAGCCACGCATAACAAAAGGCCTCCGCTGGTCTGCGCGTCAGTCATCAATACGCGCTGGCTGGTGCTGGCGCCTTTCCAATCCACCACCACGGTTGCTGAATAAAGATTCTGGCGTGTGCCGCCCGGCACGCAGTCGCGGTCGATAAGTTCGAGGATTTCCTTGCTGATTACCGGAAGCGCACTCGGATCGACATCAGCGCAAAGGCCGCTGCCCCGGCATAGATTCGCCAGGTGACCGATCAAGCCGAATCCGGTGACGTCGGTTGCGGCCCTAACGAGTCCCGCTTCAGCGAGACTGGCTCCGACGGAATTTAATTGTGACATCACCCTGACCGTTCTCCGGATTAATGCGCGTGAGGCGATCCCGCGTTTCATGGCGGTGGTGGCAATCCCGGTGCCCAAAGGTTTTGTCAGCATGAGAAAATCGCCGGCGCGCGCATTCGCGTTTGTCATCAGCTTGTTGATCTTCACGACCCCGGTGACCGCCAGACCGTACACCGGTTCCGGATTCCGAATCGAGTGGCCGCCGATGATGGCGCAGTTGGCTTCAGCGGCTTTCGATAGTCCGCCGCGCAGAATGGCGGTGACGGTGGCCGCGGAAACTTTTTCGGTAGGAAAGCCGACGATGTTAAGGGCGGTTAATGGCCGCGCCCCCATTGCGTAAACGTCCGATAACGAATTTGCGGCGGCGATCTGGCCATAGGCAAACGGGTCATCCACGATCGGGGTGAAGAAATCGACCGTTTGAACCAGCGCCCTCTGCCGGTCGAGCCGGTACACACCGGCATCGTCGAACGTCGTTGAATTCACGAGTACGTTGGTGCCTAAGGTCAGAGGAAGCTGCGGCAAAACTTGGCGCAGGGCCTGTTGGCTCAATTTGGCTGCTCAGCCAGCGCTGGAAGATAATGATGTGAGCTTTCGCATTTGCTCTCGTGGCATCGCGTTCACCCCCTTTCCGCAATTTCGAATTTCGAATTCCGATTACAGAAGCAGCGGCTCTCCAATCGCCGATCGAAAATCGAAAATCGAAAATCGAAAATAAGTTGGCGGAGAGGATAGGAATCGAACCTATCCCGGCCGTTGCCGACCGACGGCGGTTTTGAAGACCGCGGAGGCCACCAGGCACCCTTCACTCTCCTAAAGCATTTCAACGTCCAACGCTCAACGTCCAACGCCCAACGTTCAACTCGGAGCCGATAAATTGAGCGTTGAACGTTAAGCGTTGAATGTTGAGCGTTGAATTTCCCCGGTTCGGGAAAAACGCCGAACATCGAACGTCGAACATCGAACGCCGAATTGAAAGCGCGGCTGCGACCTAACGATCGCATTGGATACAGGCTTTCCCGCTCTAACGATGTAATCCGGAAAGCTTTCAAGGCTGGCCGTTGGCGAGCACTCTTAACCCGGCGCTGCGGACCAGCGTGCCTACTTAAGCGCTTTGACCTGCTTAACGACCTGATCGAAATCCGGCCAGTCGCCGGATTGAAGCTTGGAATGGAGCAACTTTCCGTTGGCATTAATTTCGAATGCACCGCCACTCGAAGGGATCAGGGTTAGCGATTTGATTCGCTCGCCGAGGTCAAGAATCTTGGTCGCCAAACTGACGGCCTTGGGGGTGTAGTTTCAAACCACACAGTATTCGATCGAGACCTCGGTTTTCACGGATGCTCCTTTCCGGTAAGACGGTATCGACTACCGAAATGCGGGTCAAGGAGCTGTAGCCGGCGGGGGTATGACCGCCGGAGTCATCAGCCGGAATACTAATACGAGGCTCCAGACCGCCGCTACCGTTTAGAACGCGAAAATCAACCCACTGCGCACCATTCCGAAGTTGTTCCGAGGACCATCGATGACCTCCCAACTGACGTCGTTAGTCCATCCGATGTGACGCATCACCCTAAATTCAATCCCGACTCCGAACTGCCCCATCAACTTCGTTTCGCTGTCGCTGTGTTCAGTGAATGCAACCGCATCGAATGCATCGGGAGCAGCAGGATCGACTGGTCGGGCGATCAGGTGATCACGGTCGCCGCCACCTAAAATCGCTCCGATACCTGCCC
This sequence comes from Chthoniobacterales bacterium, assembly GCA_035253185.1. Lineage (GTDB taxonomy): Bacteria > Verrucomicrobiota > Verrucomicrobiia > Chthoniobacterales > UBA10450 > DATFCK01. The sequence continues at coordinate 3,247 of DATFCK010000074.1, forward strand.
ACGCGTAAGGCGCGAAACGAGT
>DATFCK010000075.1:0-3843 GCA_035253185.1 Chthoniobacterales bacterium
TGAGCCTGGTTTGGTCGGCCACGAAAGGGATCGGGAGCGCCTGCCTTCTTCATGTGTTGCAAGAACACAAGATCGATCTGTCCCGCCGGGTTTCGGAATTCTGGCCCGGGTTTGGAACGAACGGCAAAAGCGAGATTACGATCGCGACAGTAATGAGTCACGCCGCCGGCCTGTGCGCGCTGGACATTCCAGCCGACGTGCTTGACTACGACGCGGTCATCAGCGCCCTGGAAAAACAAGCGCCGCTCTGGCCGCCGGATTCTGCCCATGGTTATCACGCCCGAACGTTCGGGTTCTTGATCGATGAAATCAGCCGCCGCATCGCCGGTATCCCGATTGCCCAATACTGGAGGAAACGGCTGGCCGAGCCGCTGGCACTGGAATTCTGGATTGGCTTGCCTAACGAGTTGAACGGACGGGTCGCCACCGTGTACGCGGCGAAAGCAGGGCGAACCCCGGACCCGGTCCATTTTTATCGCCATCTTGCTACACCAGGAACACTGCAACGACGAGTGTTCTCATCCCCGCGCGGTCTCCACGCCATCAGCGCTATGAACAAGCCGGAAATCCGGGCGGAGCCAATAGTCTCCTTCGGAGGAATTGGCACGGCTGCGTCGCTGGCCAAGTTTTACGCGGTGCTGGCGAACGGCGGTGTTTTTGGAGGCCGACGTTATTTTGCCGCTACCGCTATTCAAACCATGCAGACCGCTTTGCACGACGGAACCGATCGAGTCTTCGAAATACCAACGGCTTTCTCGGCCGGGTTTATGAAGGATGGGATGGGGACCGCTCGGCGCATCTTCGGCCCCAGCCAGGCGAGTTTTGGTCAGCCCGGCGCAGGAGGCAGTCATGCTTTCGGCGACCCGCAAAACGGGATTGGATTCGCTTACGTCATGAACCAGATGGAACAATCGGTGTTACCAACTGCGAAATCGTTACGCTTAGTCGAAGCGATGTATTCACTCGGTTGAGTGAGGATTCCGTCCACGGGCGACAACCCAGACCGTCCAGAGAGGCGGCAAAAAGGCGGGAAATCCCATAGGAATTATTAAGCAAAAAACATATTAGATTTTTCTGGTCAAATCATAATTATTTGTGGTTCACTGGCGCTTCCATGTCTTACAACCACATGCACCTGAAAAATCTATCTATTCTCCTCGCCAGCGCCCTGGGCGTGTTCTGGGGTATTTCCCCTGCCCATGCGCAGAACTCAATCGCCAATGGTGATTTCGAAACCGGGCCATTCGCCCCCAGTAGCTCGATTACCAGCTGGAATGTAAGCGGCACCGGCCACATCCATTCCATTGCGGAAGGCGCTACCAGTGGCACTCATTCCGCCGCGCTGAACGTCGGGCACGATTCCGAAGGCACCGTCCTTTCCCAGACGTTCGCAACCCAAGTGGGCAAGCTCTACTCGCTGGATTTCGACTCCGGGATATACGGCCAGGTGTCCGGAACGCAGCAGCTGAATGTTCAAGTCAACGGCAACAGCAGCCTGGTCAACCAGACCGTGACGCCGCCTAACGCCAACACGTTTGATCCGAACTCGGTTGCCTTTGGTCATTACCATTTTCTGTTCGTGGCCGATAGCACCAGCACGACGGTCCGATTCCAGGATATCGGCCTCGGTAACGCCAATGGCGACACTTTGGTGGACAGCGTGTCGGTTTCTCCCAACCTGGTCGCGAACCCGAACTTCGAGGCCGGCATTTTCGGAGCACCCGGCAATGTGGTGAACTGGTCCGTAGGCGGCCCGGGCAATGTCGCTCAGCTTTCTGAAGGAGCCACCAGTCCCACGCACGCGGCTGCGTTCAGCATAGGCGGCGACTCTCAGGGAAACACCTTATCGCAGGCGATCCCGACTACCGCAGGACAGCTGTACGCGCTCGAGTTCGATTCAGGCTCGTATGGTAATCAAACCGGGCAGAACCTGCTCGTGGAAGTAATCGGAACCGGAACTTTGGTCGAGCAAACCGTTAATCCGCCTTTGGCCAACACCTTCGATCCGAACCTGGTCCAGTTCCAGCATTACCGCTTCACTTTTACCGCGAACAGCTCTACCACGACGATCCGTTTCACTAACCTCGGCACGGGTAACAGCGGCACCGACGTCCTGGTGGACACGGTTTCGCTCGCCACCAATATTGCCAGCGGCGGCAACAACAGCGGCGGCGGCGGTGGACCGACGCCCACTCCGACTGCGACACCGACGCCAAGCCCAACCCCGACGCCGACTCCTACGCCCGGGCCCACCGCTACTCCGACACCGTCGACGCTACCGTTAGGTAACGGCGATTTCGAAACCGGTCCATTCATGACTCCGGGAACCGTTACCCGGTGGACGGTGGTGGGGAACGTGGCTGACATTACCGAAGGCGCGACCAGCGACACTCATTCAGCCGCATTTTCGGTCGGTGGAAACTCGCAGGGCGACATGCTTTCGCAGCGTTTCTTCACCAATCCAAATCAGTTCTACATGCTGGACTTTGACGCCGGCGTTTATGGCACCCCGGACAGCGGTGCTACGCTGCAAATGCAGGTTCAAGTAATTGGTGCATCCACCAACTTGGATCAAATCATAACGCCGCCGGCTAACGGCGCGACCAATCCAGCCGCCGTCCAATTCCAGCACTATCATTATATGTTCCAGGCGAACTCAACGGTAACGACCTTGAAGTTCACCGGTATCGGTAATGGCAACCAGTTTGCCGACCAGGTTCTGGACACGGTGATTGTCACCCCGGTCCCAACTCCGACACCGACGCCGACGGCAACACCGACGCCGACTGCGACGCCAACGCCTACTCCGACCCCGACTCCGACGCCGACACCAACCGCACCGCCGGCCACGCCAACCCCGACGCCGACTGCTACTCCTACTCCCACACCGAGTGGGGTGAGCATCGTTAACGGCGATTTCGAGACCGGACCGTTTGGTATTGACGGTAACGTCACCGGCTGGGCGGTGGCGGGTAACGTCGCTTCAAATACCGCAGGCGCGACCAGCGGCACGCATTCGGCCGCATTGACTTCCGGCCGCGACTCGCAGGGCGATATGCTCTCGCAGAGCTTCAACACCATCGCCGGTGGAGTTTATACCCTGGACTTCGACTCAGGCATCTTCGGTAAACGCACCGGAAGTGCCTTGCAGGTGCAGGTTCAGGTGCTGGGTAACGGTGCGTTGATCAATCAAACGATCACGCCGCCCGATGCCAACACCTTCAACCCGGCGTTAGTTACGTTCCAGCATTTCCATTACACCTTCACTGCCAACAGCAGCACCACGATCGTGAAGTTCACGGCGGTGGGAACGGGCAATGCCAATGCGGATCAGTTAGTCGATACAGTAATCGTGACTCAGATGTCGGTTCCGGCTACGCCAACTCCGACTCCGACGCCGACTCCGATTGCAACTCCGACTCCGACGCCAACTCCGATTGCAACTCCGACGCCGACGCCAACTCCTACTCCGACACCAACTCCTACTCCGACACCAATCGTGAAATCGTCGGTTCAAATCGCGCCGAACTCGGTCACGATCTCGAAAGGGAAATCAACCATCCTGACGGTGTCGGCTATTCCCGCTCCGGCACAGCCTTTGACCATTGCTTATAGTCGAACCGGTAACGCCGCGCTCGGGTCTGATTACACGTTAAGTGGACCGGTTGGCCAGGTCGTGATTCCGGCCGGGCAAACGTCAGCCAGCATCACCGTCAACGCGATGAAGGGAAAACGGAGCAGAAAAATCAAGACCCTTAAGCTCACCCTCATGCCCAGTTCGGTTTATAGCCTACCGACGACCACCGCCGGCCAGAGCGCCACGGTAAAGATTAAAGGTCGTTA